>DAOKZM010000089.1:0-8161 GCA_035325665.1 Thermomicrobiales bacterium
CCGTCCACCCGGACGACGACCGACGAGCGGGTGCGCTTGTCGCGCGGATCCGTCGAGCGGCACACAGCACAGTCGCAGCCGATGACCGGCACACCGTTGCTCGTCCCGGTCGCGAGAAACGTGATCTCCATCGCCTCTCGCCGCTAGCCGAGCAGCCGGCCGGTGTCGGCGACATGCTGCATCCAGCGCCGCTCGCGGCCGATGGTCGTCGGCTCGCCGTGGCCGGAGAGGACCGTCACCTCGTCGGGCAGCTCCAGCAGCCTGCTGATCGTCGCGACGGTGTCCTCCTCGCTGGCGCCGGGGATGTCGGTCCGACCGTAGCCGTTCGGGAAGAGCGTATCGCCGCCGAACAGCAGGTTCGCGGCGGCGAGGTACAGCGAGACCTGGCCGGGGCTGTGCCCGGGGGTGTGCATAACGACGAGCGTCTGGTCGCCGAGCTCCAGCTCGTCCCCCTCGGCCAGCTCACGGTCGACGCGGGCAGGCGGGACCGGCGCCGGGGTGTCGCCGGGCGCGTCGAGCCGCCCGCGCTCCAGCGGATGGACGGCGAGCGGAATGTCGTATTGAGCGCGGATCGCCTCGGCGTCGCCGATGTGGTCCCAGTGGGTGTGCGTCAGGACGAGCATGACCGGCCTGGCATCCGCCTCGCTGATGACCTCGCCGATCGGGCCGAGCGCGTCAGGCGGCGCGTCGACGATGAGCGCCTCACCGCTCTTGCGATCGACGACGACCCACGCATTCGTCGCGATCGGCCCGGCCGGGACCTGAACTACCTGAAGACCATCGGGTGCCGTCAACGTCGCCTCCTGCTCGTTCTCCGTACCATCGTCGATTCTACGCGGGCGCTCAAGGCAGGCGGCCGGGTCAGATGTCGCGCCGATTGAACGCGACCGCCGACGCGACCACGAGGACGGCGCAGTAGGCGATGGCGTAGCGGACGGCGAACTCGGAGGGGGGCGAGATTGTGCCGAACGGTGTCGGCCCGAGCAGGTTGACCGCCATCTCCGGCTGGACGACGTTCGATGCCAGCCGCCACATCGAGTCGCTCGGCAGCACAACGCTGGTGATGACGCCGATCCGCACCATCGTGTCGTTGTCCAGCGCGGTCCCGACCTGCTCGACCAGCCCGCCGGTCAGCGCCATGCCGTAGAGCATTAGGACGACGATCCCGTTCGCCATCGTCGAGAAGACCGTCGAGCCGAGCATCGTCAGCGCTAGTAGGATCGCCGAGACGAGGATCATCAGCAGCAGCCCGCGGAAGACGTTCGGCGGCATGTAGTGGCCGACGACTCGCGAGACGAGGATGACCCCGCCGACCATCAGCCCGAGGTAGACGGCGATCATCGCCAGGAAGCCGAGGTACTTGCCGGCGATGATCTCCCAGCGCGAGATCGGCTTCGGCAGGATCGACTGGAGCGTGCCGGCCTCGATCTCGCCGGAGATCGACCCGACCGCGGCGAAGATCGTCATGATCCCGGCCAGGAAGTTGACCGTGTAGAGGCCGAGCAGGACCATCGCGCTGGCTTGCACGTCGTATGGCAGCAGCTCGTCGGGCCGGCCGAGGCGCTCCTGACGGTAGCGCATCAGGTCGTCGTGGAGCAGTCGAAAACCGAAGACGTAGAGGGCCAAGAAGACGAGGCTGAGCAACAGGACGGCCAGGATCATCTTGCGGCGGAATGCCTCGTCGAAGGTCAGCCGCGCGATCAGCAGCGTCCTCATGGCTCGCTCCGCTCCGGTGTCGTCTCGACGACCTCGAAGAACAGCTCCTCCAGGCTGCGGTGATGAGGCGTCGCGCCGAACACTGGAACCGACGCGGCGACCAGCGCGTCGATCAGTCGCGCGACCGCCTCCTCGTCGCCCATCTCGACGGTCACGATCGCGGGCCGGAGAGGGTCACGCGCGACATCGCGGATCGAACCGAAGCGGGCGATCAGTCGCTCGACGTCGTCGTCGATACGGCCGAGCCGAAGCTCGACCAGCAGCTCGCGGCTGAGCAGCTCGCGCATCGGTCCGGTAGCGGCGACCCGTCCGCGGTTGATGATCGCGACGCGGTCGCAGACCGACTCAACCTCGGAGAGCAGGTGCGAGTTGAGGAAGACGGTCCGGCCCTCAGCGCGGAGGGACTGGATGATCGTGCGGACGTCGAGCCGGCCGATCGGGTCCAGCGCGGAGGTCGGCTCATCGAGGATGACGAGCTTCGGGTCGGGCAGCAGCGCCTGCGCCAGTCCGATGCGCTGCTGCATGCCCTTCGAATAGGCGCGCAACCGCTCGTCGCGACGGCCATACATGCCGACGAGGTGTAGCACCTCCGGGACACGGCGACGACGTTCGGCATCAGTCATGCCATACAGCCGCGCGTGCAGGTCGAGGAGCTCGGCGCCGGTGAGCCAGTCGTGGAAGCGGAACATCTCGGGCAGGAAGCCGATACGTCGCCGCGCCTCGCGGTTACCGAGCGGCCGATCGAGCAGGCGCGCCTCGCCGGAGGTCGGCCGGGTCAGGCCCATCAGCATCTTGACCGATGTCGTCTTGCCGGCGCCGTTCGGCCCGAGGAAGCCGAAGACCTCCCCTTCGCCGACGGCGATCGTCAGGTCATCGACGGCGACGAAGGCGCCGAACACCTTGCGGAGCGCGCGCGTCTCGACCGCCAGACGCGCCGGTTCGGCGGCGACCGCTAGGTCATCCGCCGGCACAGGTTGCTGGGCTGTTTCCGTACTCGTCACGCCAGAATTCCCCGCGGAAGCGCCGAGCGGACCGCCACGAGGGCGGCCCGCGCCGGGTTTGGCGTCGCTGGCGGGATCATACGCCCCGCCAACGACTCACCAGGGCTAGTGAACCGACTCCATCGACTTCGCGGTCGACATGACCTCATCAGCCGAGACCTGACCGAAGACACCGTAGAGCTTGCCGTCCGTCTCCCAGAGGACGCCGTTCCCCTGGTCGGACTTGATCAACAGACCCGCGTGGCCGTCGACGGTGACATTCTCGCTCGTCGCCCCCTCGGGGATCGGGATGATCAGCGTCTCCTGCCAGTCCTTGACCGCTCGCAGCTGGGCGACCAGGTCGGAGGGCAGGAACGGGAAGCGGAGGATGTCCTCGCGCAACTGGTCCATGTTCAGCTCGGCCGGGATGTCGAGCTGCGGGCTCTTCATCTGACCGACGACCAGGTTATCGCCGCCCGCATTCTGATAGCGCAGGATCGCCGCCGATGGCACGTCGACGTTAAAGTTCAGCGTCGGCGAGGTCACGCTATCGAAGGCGTAGATCGGCAGGTTGAGCTGCTCGATGATCTGCTTCGCTTTGTCGACGTTCAGCGTGAACGACGCGCTACCGGCGTCGGAGACGTAGGCCTGCGGGGCCGTGTCGAAGCCATCCGGCAGCGACTCGGGAGCCTTCATGCCGTCGTACTTCGCCGCCGCCTCGTCGACCGTCATCGCGGCGGGCATGTGGTCCTTGTCGAGCTTGAACGTCGTATCGAACGACCCGAGGCCGGAGAGCTCGTCCTTCATCTGGCTGTGGTCGCCGGCCGTCGCCATCTGGAACAACGCCGTGCTGGACGGGTCTTCCAGGTTCATCGGGATCGTGATCGCGGCGAACTTCTGGACCCTGAACTGGTTCAGGAAGTCATTGGCGACCGTCCGCATCGGCGAGAACGAGACCATGAGCATCAGCACGACGACGGTTGCGAGCGCCGTAAACGCGCGCGCCCGCGGGCGCGCCCACATCTCTTTCATCCACTCTCCTCCAGTCATTCCCGGCGAGCGCATTCGCTGCGCCGTAGTGGCAGTGAATCTTCGATACGCGACCGCCGGATCAGCCGGGGCCGGGTCGGCACTCAGCTGGCTTAGCGCCGCCGAAACGGTCGACGTCGTGTCGGTCAATCGCGCCAGCCGCGTCGCGCAGCTCGCACAGACATCGACGTGGCCATGGACGAGTGGGTCGCCCTCACCGTCAATCAGCGCCCGAAGAGCGCCGTCCGGCGGGCAGCCGCGGAATCGGTCTCTCAGGCTCATTTCTCGCCCCCATCCGCCGGATACATGCCGCCGGCCTTCTCACGGAATGCGCGCTCGGCGCGCGCCAGAATCGTCCCGACCGAGCCGGGCCGTACGCCGAGGGCATCGGCGACCTCGGCGTATGACAGGCCCGACGCGCGCAACACCAGCGCTGCGCGCTGTCGTTCCGGCAGTTGCGCCAGCACCTGCCGGACGCGACCCGCCTCGTCGCGGGCCGCCACGATCGACGACGGATCGTCGCCGGTCTCGCGTGATTCGGCGCGGCCGGCCAGCCGCCGGAGCCACCCGTCCCGGCGACGGCGCGACCGCACCGCGTTGAACGCGGCATTCGTCCCGACCCGCAGCAGCCAGGCCCGCACGTTGGCCGACTCGGTCGCCTGGATCGGTCGCTCGTAGAGCCGTAGAAACGTCTCCTGGGTCAGCTCCTCCGCCTCGGCGGGGTCGCCGACTATTCGTGAGACGACGGCATGGACGAGCGGGTAGTAGCGGCTGAACAGCTCCTCGAACGCCCGTGCGTCGCCATCGCTGGACTCGCGCAGCAGCGCGTGGTCGCTCATGTCGGGGAGCGTCGATTCGATCGTCGTCGCGGTCACGCTGGTGGCCGGCCTCTCGTCGTCAGCAGTCATTCGCGTCCCTGCTACCGATACAACACCGCCCGTGCTCGATATGTGACAATGCCGGACCGACGGGACGGAAACGACCTGGAGGGTGTGACGTGTCGAGCCTGACCCCGCCCGGAGGCGACCCGGTCGAGGAGCTGATGGAGTTCCTCACGACCGTCGAGTTCATCCAGGCGATGCAGCTCGACCCGCCGACCGCCGCCGCCTACGATGAGGCGGTCCGCCGCTGGCCGGAGGACAATCCGGAGATGGCGAAGATGGTCGTCCACGGCCAGGTGATCCCCCAGCTTCTGCGCGCGAGCCAGCTCGTCGAATGGAACGGCTACGCCTACGGCGAGGACGATCCATACGCCGTGCCGGCCTGGTGGAAGAAGCTCCCGCGCTAATCGCCCGGCGTCCCGGCCAGTTCCCGCGCCGCGGCCGCGTCGGCCGCCGGCTCGGCCGGTCGGACTGTCACCAGATTGCTGTGGAACGTGCTCTGCCCGCCGAGGTCGGCCAGCGCGTCCGAGGTCAGCCAGTTGACGTTGCGGCCATCGGTCCCGTTGCGCGGCCACGGTCCCTTCGGCGAGACGACGACACCTGGCGGCACGTCCTCGGTCACGATCGCCCGCAGTCGCAGTTCGCCGCGCCCATTCGCGACGACGACCGGCTCGCCGTGGAGGATGCCGCGCGCAGCGGCGTCAGCCGGACTGACCTCCAGGAACGGCTCGCCCTCCTTGCGCATCAGCACTGGGATGTTGGCCAGGCTGCTGGAGACGTAGTGGTGTGCGGCGCCGGAGAGCATGACCAGCTCCTCGTCGCCGATGCCGCCCGCGAACTCGGCCGGTGGCTGGTAATCCGGCAGGCGGTCCAGCCCAGCCGCGGCCATCGCCTCGCTGACGAGCTCGACCTTGCCGGACGGCGTCGGGAAGACGCCGTCGCCGAACGGCACCCAGCCCGGCGCGACACCCGCGTACGGCGCCGTTCCCTCCGCCTGGAGCCGCTCCAGCGTGACCCTCTCCAGCAGGGGGTTGGTAGCCTTCGTCGCCTCGATGACCTCGGCGATGACCTCCTCGACGCTCTGGCGCAGCCACGGCTCGTCGTAGCCCATCGCCGCCGCTAGCGCGCGCATGAGGTCCCAGTTCGAGCGCGCCTCGCCGAGCGGTTCGATGGCCTTGTGGTTGTACTGCAGGAAGTGATGGCCATAGCCTTTGTGCAGGTCGACCTGTTCGAGCTGGGAGGTGGCAGGCAGGACGATGTCGGCGTAATCGGCCGTGTCGGTCATGAACAGGTCGTGGACCACGACGAACAGGTCGTCGCGGCGTAGCCCCTCGACGATCCTCGACGAGTTCGGCGTGGAGGCGACCGGGTTGCCGTTGAAGACGAAGAGAGAGCGGATCGGCGGGTCGGCCACCTCGCCGGTCAGCGCCGCGCCAAGCCGGTTCATGTTGACGATGCGCGGGACTGGCGGGCACTCGGACGCGTGGCCGACCGCCTCCGCGTCCCAGACAACGTAGCCGCTGGTGCTGTAGAAGATACCGCCGCCGAGCCGGCCGATGTTGCCGGTGATCGCCGCCAGGCTCAGAAGCGCGCGGACGGTCTGGCCGCCGTTGCCGTGGCGCTGGATGCCGTCGGAGAACTTCAGCAAGGCGGGCTTCGCCATCGCGTACTCGCGTGCCAGCGCCACAATCGACTCGATCGGGATGCCAGTGATCGCCGCGACGCGCTCCGGCGAGTATTCGGTGGCCCGCTCGCGCAACTCGCGCCAGCCGAGCGCGTGCGCCTCCAGCCAGAGCTCGTCGTGCAGCCCCTCGGCGAAGATGACGTTCGCCAGGCCGAGCGCCAGCGCGCCATCGGTCGCTGGCTTCGGCTGGAGATGCAGGTCGGCCGAGCGCGCGGTCGTCGTCCGTCGCGGGTCGATGACGATCACCTTCGTGCCGGCGCGCTGCGCGCGACGCAGGAACGGCATGAAGTGCGGGTTGGTGCTGGCCGGGTTGTGGCCCCAGATGATGACGAGCTTCGCGTGGACGACGTCCTGGGCCGGCGGCGCCCACTTGGCGCCGAGCGTCGCCGCTATGGCCGCCGAGGCGGCCGCGTCGCAGATCGAGCGCTCCAGCCCGCTCGCGCCCATCCGGTTGAATAGCCGCGTCGCGGTGACACCGTTCTGGACGAGGCCGAGCGTGCCGCTGTAGGAGTACGGCAGAATCGCAGCCGGCCCGTCGCCGGCGATGATCTCCTGCCAGCGAGCGGCGATCTCGGCGATCGCCTCGTTCCAGCCGATCCGCTCCCAGCGCCCCTCCCCCTTCGCGCCGACCCGGCGCAGCGGGTACTGGAGCCGGTCGGGGTGGTAGACACGGTCCAGGTACGGGCGCACCTTCGCACAGAGCCAGCCCTGAGTGATCGGATGCGCGTCGTCGCCGCGAAACCCGACCGCCACGCCGTCGCGAACCTCGGTCCAGGTCGCGCAGGTGTCCGGGCAGTCGTGCGGGCAAGCGCCGCGGACGAGAATCGTCGGGCTGGTCATCATGCGGGGTCCTTCCGTGGAGAGACGTCGCTCGGATGTCGTCCTCCGTAGTCTACGACCCCAGCGATTATCGTCAATCGAGTACACTGCCGGTCGTCCGCACGGCATCTTCGGGGAGGGGCATCGTTCGCATGGCACAGGTTCGAGAGACGGCAGATCACGCCCTCGCGGCGTCGTTCCAGCAGACGCGGTCGCGCGTCTTCGCCAGCGGTGGGATGGTTGCCACTGCGCACCCGCTCGCGAGCGCGGCCGGGGTAGACGCCTTGCGCAAGGGTGGCAACGCGATGGACGCCATCGTCGCCGCGGCGGTGACGACGGCCGTCGTCATTCCGGCCATGTGCGGCGTCGGCGGCGACGCCTTCTTCATCTACGGCCAGGCAAACGGGACGATGACGGCGGTCAACGGCTCCGGCATCGCGCCGCGGGCGCTCTCGCGCGAGTACTTCACGTCGCGCGGCTACGCGAAGATGCCGTTCTTCGGCCCGCTATCGATGGGCGTACCGGGCGCGGTCGAAACCTGGTTCATCGCAATCGAGCGCTTCTGCGCCCTGCCGGCGAAGGACCTGTTCGCCTACGGCATCCACTACGCCGAGCACGGCTTCCCGCTGTCGGTCGTGGGGGCGCGGACCATCGCGGCATCGGCCGATGAGTTGGCGAAGTACCCCGATTCGGCGCGCATCTACCTCGACAACGGCCGCGCGCCGCAGCCGGGCTGGGTCCTCGCCAACCCCGAGCTGGCCGCGTCGCTGCGCATCCTCGCCGTTGAAGGCGCGGATGCGTTCTATCGCGGCGACCTCGGCCGGCGCGTTGCCGACGCGGTCCGCACGATGGGCGGCGAGCTGACGGTGGAGGACCTCGCCGGCCACGAGAACGATGTCTACGAGCCGATCTCGACAACCTACCGCGGCTACACCGTCTACCAGACGACGCTGCCGACGCAGGGGCACATCCTGCTCGAGGAGCTCAACATCATCGAGAACGCCGACCTGGCAGCGTTGGGCCATAACAGCGCCGCGACGATCCACCTGATG
>DAOKZM010000089.1:8171-9896 GCA_035325665.1 Thermomicrobiales bacterium
CGCGACCCGCGCTTCGGTCCGGTTCCACTCGACACGCTGTTGTCAAAGCCCTTCGCCGCCGAACGCTACGCCACGATCGACCCCGAGCAGGCGACGAACACGGTCGAGCCGGGAGTGATCCAGGAGACGGCCGGCGACACGACCTACCTCTGCGCCGCCGACGCCGACGGCAACATGGTCTCGTTTATCCAGTCGCACTCGGCCGGCTTCGGCAGCCACGTCGTCGCGGGCGACACCGGCATCCTGCTCAACAACCGCGTCGGCCGCGGCTTCAGCCTCGTCGAGGGCCACCCGAACGTCATCGAGGGAGGCAAGCGAACGATGCACACGCTCAACTGCTACGCCATCGCCCGCGATGGTCGCATGCTCTACGTCGGCGGGACGCCCGGCGGCGACCAGCAGCCGCAGTGGAACATGCAGGCCGTCACCAACCTCATCGACTACGGCATGGATGTCCAGCAGGCGGTCGAGGCTCCGCGCTGGCAGTCATTTCCCGGCACCGACCCGGTCAACATCGACAACCCGTTCGAGCTGCGGGTCGAGGCGCGCGTTGGCGACGACGTGCTCGACGGGCTACGCGAGCGCGGCCACGCAGTCCGCGTCCTGGGACCGTACGCGGCGGGTGGGGCGGCGCTACTGATCTATCGCGATCCTGAGACGGGCATCCTGGAGGGCGGGGCAGACCCACGCACCGAGGGGATCGCGCTCGGGCTCTAATGAGCCACGGCGGTAACCGGCGGCGCGATTCGTGCTTGTCGTCCTCGGGATTATGTACGGGGTACCATTCATGGGTTGTTCGCCGGCGGAGGCCATCCGCGCGGTCGTCGAGCGAGCGGGCGGACCAGTCAAGCCACGGGGAACGGGACAGCCGGCAGAGCGGGGTGGCGCTCTGTCGCGCTCTGGAGGAAGAACGTCATGCACCTCGAGCAGATTCGCGGCCCGGAAGATCTCAAGCAGCTCACGGTTCCCGAGCTCGAGGCATTGGCGCGTCAGATCCGTGACGAGATCTTCGAGGTCACCAGCAAGAACGGCGGGCACTTCGCGTCGAACCTCGGCTCGACCGACCTAGTCCTCGCCCTGCACTACGTGTTCAACTCGCCGACCGACCATCTCGTGTTCGATGTCGGCCATCAGGCGTACCCGCATAAGCTAGTGACCGGCCGCTACGACCGCTTCCCGACGATCCGCACCGAGGGTGGACTCTCGGGGTTCCTTCAGCGCGAGGAGAGCGAGCACGACGCCTTCGGCGCAGGCCACGCCAGCACGAGCGTTTCGGCCGCCCTTGGCATGGCTGCGGCCCACCACCTGACCGGCAAGCCGGGCCGGGCGATCGCCGTCATCGGCGACGGCGCGATGACCGCCGGCATGGCCTTCGAGGCGCTGAACAACGCCGGTAGCCTGGGACTGCCGATGATCGTCGTCCTCAACGACAACGAGATGAGCATCGCTCCCAACGTCGGCGCGATCCCGAAGTACCTCAACCGCGTCCGCACCGACGAGCGCTACAACCGGGCCAAGGACGAGTTCGAGCGCATCCTCGACCGGCTACCGCATGGCGACCTGGTCGTCGAGCTTGGCAAGCGGATGAAGGACTCCTTCAAGGAGTTCGTCTACCACACGATGATCTGGGAGGAGCTCGGCTTCACCTACATCGGCCCGATCGACGGGCACAACATCGCAGATCTGATCGAGGCGTTCGAGCAGGCGAAGCAGGTCGACGAGCCG
>DAOKZM010000090.1:0-7624 GCA_035325665.1 Thermomicrobiales bacterium
GAGCGCAGCCAGCGGATCGTCCCCTTGAGCTCCTCCAGCGTCGATGGCAGGTCGAACTGGTGCTCGACGATCGTTGGCGCGAAGCAGTCGTCCAGAGCGTCGAGGTTGCCCTTGTTGAAGCCCTCGTCGATCACGCGGCGGAAGACGGCGATGTTCTGCTCGGCTGACATCGGGTGCTCCTTTCTCGGCGGATGGTCGATCCTTCGTCGGCTGGGTCTCGCGATCTCCGGTCCGCGTTCCATCCTGAGCGACGCGGAGCCGCGTCACCAGTGACAACCCTGACAATTACTCTGACGTTCGACCACGTGGCTCGGGTGCTAGGATGGCGGCGGCCATAGCCGACGGGAGCTATCAGCGGACCTATGGACGCGGCGCACGAATTCGGCGACCTCCTCAGGGAATACCGCGACCGGGCTGGGCTGACGCAGGAGCAGCTCGCCGAGCCCAGCGGGCTGAGCGGGGACGCGATCGGCCTGCTGGAGCGCGGCGCGCGCCGACGCCCCCATCGCCATACCCTCCAGCAGCTCGGCGCGGCGCTCGGGCTGGCGGACCAGGAGCGGGCAGCGCTGGAGACCGCCGCGCGGAGCGGCGCGCGCACCAGCGGCCCGGCGAGCCATGCGGCGTTGCCGGCGCCTTCGACGAGCTTCGTCGGACGCGCCGCCGAGGTGGCTGATCTGGTCCGGTTGCTCGACGACCCCGAGCGCCGGCTGGTGACGCTGACCGGGCCGGGCGGGGTCGGCAAGACGCGGCTGGCGATCGAGGTGGCCGGCCGGACGGCGGCACGGTTCAGCGACGATGTCGTCTACCTGCCGCTAGCTCCGATCCGCGACCCGGAACTCGTCGGCGAGGCGGTGTCTCGCGCGCTTGGGTTCGACCTTGGGGCGCTCACCGCCGCGACGCGCGAGCGCCGCGCGCTGCTCGTCCTCGACAACTGCGAGCACCTCCCGAGCGCTGGACCGGTCGTCGTCGCGCTGCTGGCCGCGCTGCCGCGTCTCGTCGTGCTGGCCACCAGCCGCGCGCCGCTGCGCCTGAGTGCCGAACAGCAATACCCGGTCTCGCCGCTCGACGCCCGCGACCCGGGCGTGCTGCTCTTCGCGGCGCGGGCCCGCGCCGTCGCCCTGGACTTCGCGCTTATCCCGGAGAACGTCGATGCTGTTGCCGCGATCTGCCGCCGCGTGGATGGCCTCCCGCTGGCGATCGAGCTGGCGGCCGCCTGGGTCAAGGTCCTGCCGCCGGAGGCGCTACTGGCCAGGCTGACACGCGTCCTGCCGCTCCTCGACGACGGGCCACGCGACCTGCCGGAGCGCCACCAGACGCTGCGGGCCGCGATCGGCTGGAGTGAGGACCTGCTGACCGATGCCGAGCGGGCGCTGTTCCGTCTCCTCTCCGTCTTCGACGGCGGCTGGACGCTGGAGGCCGCCGAGACGGTCGGCGGACCGGACGGCTCGCCAGTGCTGCCAACCCTCGCCCGTCTGGTCGACGCCAGCCTCGTCCAGCTGGAGCGCGCCAGTGTCGCCGAGCCGCGCTATGCGATGCTGGAGACGGTCCGCGAGTACGCAGCCGAGCTCCTCGCGGCGAGCGGCGAGGAGGATGCGACCCGTGACCGCCATGCCGCCTGGTTGCTGGCGATGGTCGAAGAAGCCCAGCAACACCTCGTCGGGCCGGACGAGGCCATCTGGATGGCGCGCCTGGAGGTGGAGAGCCCAAACCTGCGGGTGGCGCTGCGCCGCGAGATCGGCCGGAGGAACGGCGACGCCGCGATCCGGTTCGCGGCGGTCCTCTGGCGCTTCTGGGCCGGTCGTGGACGCCTGGACGAGGGCCGGCGCTGGCTCGAGGAAATCCTGGCGCTCGCGACCGCGGCCGGGCCGGATGTGGTCGCGCCGCTGCGTCGCGCGATGCTGATGCACGTCGCCGCCAACCTGGCGCGCGTTCAGGGAGACTACTTGCGCGCCGAGGCGCTCTACCGCGAGTGCCTCGCGATCCGGCGGGCGCACGACGACCGTCCCGGCATCGTCGCCGCGCTCCACAACCTCGCGATCGTCGCCAGCGACCGGCGAGATTACGCCGCAGCCTTCCGGCTCTACGACGAGGCGTTGGCGATCGGGCGCGAGCTGGACAACCGCTACGGCATCGCCTTCGGGCTGACCAGCTACGGTGAGACGATGCAGGCCACCGGCGACCTGGCGCGGGCGGTCGCGCTCTACGAGGAGGGGCTGGCCGGCTTCCGCTCGATCGAGCACGCTTGGGGGATCTCGCTCGCGCTGACGCGGCTCGGCGACGCCATTCTGGAGCAGGGGGACGCCGTGCGAGCCGCGGCGCTTCAGCGGGAGAGCCTGGCGATCAGCGCCGGCCTCGGCGACCCGCGCTCGCTGGTGGACGCACTAGAGGGGCTGGCGCGGGCGATCGCCGGGAGTGACCCGGACCGCGCCGCGCGGCTGGTTGGCGCCGCCGAGACGCTACGAGCGCGCTTCGGCTGCCCGCGGCCACCGAATCGACGGGACGCCCACGCGGCGACCGTCGCCGCGCTCCACGCGACGCTCGGAGACGCGGCCGCCGCGTTCGCGGAGGGTAACGAGGCGGCCGCGGAGGACGACCTTCCGGCGCTGGTGGCGTGGCTGGAGGCGTGAGCTTGCGTGTCGAAGGGTCGGCTCACGGGTATCGTGCGCGTGGGATCAGCCGGCTGGCTCGCTCGGCGTGGGTTCGGCGCGCGGCGCGGGAGTCTCGCGAGGGCGAGCGACGAGCGCGCGGAGCTCGTCCAGCCCGAGGTTGGGTAGATAGGCGCGCATGATCGCGTAGCCGATCTTGGGCAGCGCGCCCGCTCCGGGGTAGGCGATGTAGACCGGCTCCCAGCGCGGCGAGAACTTGCTCTTGAACTCAAACAGCGAGCGGATCGCGTAGAACGGCTCGATCAGCCCGGCCATGCCGGCCACCGCGCGCTCGACAGCGCCAGCCTGGTCTCCCTCGCGCGCCACGCGGGCCAGCGGCGCGGTCGCCAGGCTGACGAACGGCGCGCCTTCGTCGCGGAAGGCCAGCGCCGAGCCGACGATCAGGAACTCGATGATGCCGTTGAAGGCGTCCGGCCGGCGGCGCATGATGTCGATCACCCAGCCGCCGGCGCCGTGGACCGGTAGCCAACTGACGAAGCCGTGGACGCGCCCGTTACCATCGACCGCCGCCGCCAGACGTGCCTCGCGGTCCGGCTCGCCCGCCAGGCTGCCGAGGGTGAAGCCCATCTCCGGCAGCCGCTTGGCCCGCAGCCAGGCATCCGAGATCTCGCGGAGCTGGCGCATGACCTCGGGGTCGGCGTTGCCGGGGTTGATCATCCGTAGCTCGACGCCCTCCCGGCGGGCGCGGTTGAGCGCGGTGCGCGCGTCCTGCCAGCGTCGCCCGCGTAGCTCCAGCGCCGGCAGGTCGAGGTAGGCGTCCTCCCCGGCCTGCATCGTCGTCAGGCCGTTGCGGGCGTATTCGTCGCGCAGGGCGGGGCCGACGCCGTAGAAGCAGGGCGTCCAGCCGTGGCGCCGGGCCAAGTGGGCGAACTCGCGGATCGCCGCCGCGCGGCCTGCCGGTGCGCCGACCGGGTCTCCGAGGACGAGCGCGACGTCGCCGATCAGCCGGTAGGCGATGTAGGCGTCGCGGTGATGGTTGAGCAGGAGTGTATTGCCCGGCCAGGTCGTCATGTGGGCGACCGGCGAGCCGCCGTAGCGGTGCAGCAGGTCGAGCGCGTCGCGCCGGTCGGCGGCCGTCTCGGTGGTCGGGTGTAGGACCGGCCGGAGCAGCGCGACGACGCAGACGAGCAGCACGGCAACCCAGATCCAGGTGATCGAGTCGAGGAACCACGCCGCCTCGAAGCTCGCTCCGTCGAACCGTCCAGTCGTCGTGAGCAGCACGCGCGCCAGCGTCTCGCGGGCGGCGTCCCCGACGGTGAACGGCCGGTCGAGCTCCCCGCGCAGCAGCCAGAAGCCGAGCGCCGCATAGAGCGGCAGCATCAGCAGGGCCAGCGCCGACGAGATCAGGCTGCGCCGGACCGTCGGCAGGTCCGGCCGGGCGAGGTAGTCGCCGTGGCGCCAGAGCAGCCAGGTCAGCAACATGACCTCGATCGTCGCCTCCTCGATGTCCAGCCCCTTGATGACGTGGGAGACGGCCCCGCCGGCCAGCAGCGCGAGCGTCGCCAGCCAGGCGACGCGCCGGCCCTGGCGCAGGCCGCGCCCGAGCAGGATCAGCCCCAGGCCCGAGAGGGCGACGAAGGTGCGTGAGCCGTGCAGGAAGGCGAACGGGACGTCGTTGTCCCACGATTGGACGCGGGCCGTCGCGGTCGTGACCAGCGCCGACACGACGTTCATCAGCCCGACCAGGACGACGAGGGCCGCCGCGATGTCGCGCGGGTGCGGTCGCGGCAGCCGGTCGAGCACCCGCGCGGGGCCGGCGGCGACGCCGCGCTCGACTAGCAGCCAGCCAGTCCCCAGCCCGATCAGCCCGGCGATCAGGTGCTCGACGTCCCAGATCCGGTGCGTCAGCAGGAGGAATCCGAGTAGGTACAGCCCGAGCGCGGCAATGCCGCGCCGTCGCCAGGGGCGCGGCAGATACCAGGCGAGCGCCGCCAGGCAGCCGAACGCCCCAGCCGAAGGGCCGACGTCCCGTGCCGTCGCCAGCGACCGGCCCCAGCCGCTGCCGAGTGCCGCCAGCGGCCAGGCGACCAGCAACGAAGCGAGCAGGTAGCCGCCGACCTGCGCGGCGAAAAAGACGATCGCCGTCCGTCGCCAGCCGGCCGCCAGTTCGAACGGTGCGACGCCGATCAGGACCAGGAAGGTGATCGTCGCCAGCATCCAGGGGTAGAGCGCGAAGGGGATGTTCGTGACGAGAGTATCGAGCCTGCCTGCCCGCAGCGTGTCGAGCCCGTAGCCGACCCGACCCAGCAGGGTTTCTCCGGTGATGCTGCGTGTCAGCGAGCCGCCGGTCGCGTTCGCCACGAGCATCGTCGCCAGCAGCCCGGTGGTGAACGGCAGCCGCCAGCCGCGGGCGCGCCCGGCCCCCAGCAGCCATGCCGCCCCGGCGGCGGCGAAGTGCCTCGCCTGTCGCATCATGTCGCGCCTCTCCCGTCGTCGCTCGGTCGTCGGGTCGTTGATGCCGCGCCGTTGTTGGTGGCCGGGAAGTGCTGGTTGGCGTACTCGAGGGCGTCGAGGAGGTGCGTCTTCCAGAAGTCCCACGAGTGCCCGCCGGGGGCGAACTGCGTCTGGTGGTCAATCCCGGCCGCCGTGAGCTTCGCGTCGAACGCCTTCGTGTCGGCGACGCCCTGCCCCTCGTCCAACCCCTCGATGATGTCGATGTGAAGCGCCTCGGTAAGCGGGTGGACGTAGAGCACGGGGCTGTTGGCGTTCCGCGTCGCGTCGCTGCCCCAGATGTCGTGCTTGTCGTAGGTGTTCTCGGCGGTGAAGTAGCCGGAGAGTGAGAGGACGACCCCGAACGCGTCCGGGTGATGGAGAGCGATGTTGACCGCGCCGTAGCCGCCGGAGGAGTTCCCGCCGATGCCCCGCGCGTCCGGCCGGGCGAGCGTGCGGTACTGGCGGTCGATCGCCGGGATCAGGTCGTTGACGATCGCGTCCTCGACGCGCTCGCCGGTGACCGGCGAGTTGCCCCACTGGGTGTCGTGGTGCGGGTCGCCCAGCGAGCCGTCCGGCATGACGATGATCAGCGGCCGGATGGTGCTGCTGCGGATCAGCGCGTCGGCCGTCTGGTTGGCAGACGCCCCGTCGACCCAATCGCCGTCGCCGCCAGGCGCGCCGTGGAGCAGGTAGACGACCGGGTAGCGTGTATGGGCGAAGCGCGGGTCGTCGTAGCCGGGCGGCAGATAGATCCGGAAGGCCAGGCGCTTGCCCAGGCTCGGGCTGTCGATGCTCTCCTGATGGACCGCGCCGTTGCCCAGCGACATCATGTCGATCCGGCTGGGCGGCGCGGCGGTCGCCGACGGCGCGGCGGCCAGGCTGCTGGTCGGTGGCGTGGCGTCGGCCGGCGGGGTGGTCGTCAACGTCGCCAGCAGCGCCTTCTCGTGGGAACGGTTCCAGTCGGGCAGATGGCGATAGTGGATGTAGCGGTCCCAGCCCTGGCTATAGCCCCAGGCGCCGAGTGCCAGGCTGGCGACGGACAGGACGCCGAAGACGATCGCGACTCGTCGGAGCCAGCGCCAGCGGCGGCTGTGTGTGACCGGCTGTGTAGTCATCGCGGCGAATCTCCGCGTCCGGGTGCTGCGGGCACCGGTCGAACGTCGGAATCGCGCATTCAGGACAGCGACGAAACAGGCGCTCCACCCCGGCCCCCGGCTCCCTCAAACCCCGCTCCCATCCGGGAGCACGGCCATCGTGCGCCGATGACCTGAAGCGAGCTTGAAGCCGACCTGAAATCGGGCTGAAGGCGAGGGCATTGTGATGACCGGCGGGACTCGCGGGATGCGGTACCATGTCGCGCTTGCGATAGTCGATTGCCGGAATACGGAGGGTGCGATGCTGCGTGATGTCCTGGTGGGCGCCGACGAGGGTGAGGCGCTATGGTTCTTCGGCATGCTCGTGCTGGTCAAGGCATCGTCGGGCGATACCGACGATCAGTTCTCGCTGACCGAGCAGCGCGCGCGCCGCGGGACGGCGACGCCGTTCCACCGGCAGATTGCCGACCAGGAGACGTTCCACGTCCTCGACGGCAAGCTGCGTTTCTACCTCGACGAGGGCGAGCCAATCGTGGCGGGGGCGGGGCCCGCCCCCTACATCCCCGCCGGGGCGGCGCAGGCCTTTGAGGTCGGATCCGAGACCGGGCGCTTGGCGAACCCGACGGCCCCCAACCATGAGGCCTTCTTTCGGGCGGCCGCCGACCCTGCTCAGGCACGGACCTACCCGCCCGAGCAGGCGCCGGACATGCCGCGCGTCATGGCGGCGGCTGAGCGGTACGGCGTCGAGATCCTTGGCCCGCCGCCGGGCGGCGGCCACGACTGAGGGCGACGGCGCGGCGCGGCCGGGGAGGCATAATCGCCAGCGGGGTACACTGAAGGCGTGGATTCGGTCGCGCCGGAGGATGGAACTTGGCTTCGCAGACGATCCCGGCAGCCGCGCCTGATCTTGACACGCGCAAGCATCTAGTCGGGCTGACCGACGCCGAGGTCGAGGCGCGGCGGGCGCGCGGCGAGGTGAACGCCGTCGAGCCGCAGACCAGCCGCTCCTACCGGCGCATCCTCTTCGAGAACGCGATCACGTTCGTCAACGTCCTCCTCTACGTCATCGTCGGCTTCCTGCTCGCCCTGGGCCTCTACGGCGACGCCTTCATGACGGCGATCCTCGTCGTCGCCAACGTCGTCATCGGCTCGATCCAGGAGGCGCGGGCCAAGCGCAAGCTCGACCAGATCGCGCTGCTGACCCGTCCGGTCGCGACCGTGCTGCGCAACGGCGCCGAGCGGCAGGTCGAGCCGGGCGAGATCGTCGTCGACGACCTGCTGGTCCTCGGCGCCGGCGACCAGGTGCTGGTCGATGGCTCGGTCGTGCGCTCGACCTCGATGATGATGGACGAGTCGTTGCTGACCGGCGAATCGGACCTTGTCCCGAAGAAGATCGGCGACCCGGTCTACTCCGGCACCTTCTGCATGACC
>DAOKZM010000090.1:7634-9892 GCA_035325665.1 Thermomicrobiales bacterium
CGGCGGCGGCGTCTACCGGGCCGAGAAGGTCGGGGCTGGCAGCATGGCCCAGCAAATCACCGAGCAGGCGCGTGCCTACCGCACGGTCAGCACGCCGCTGCAGCGCGAGGTGACGCTGGCGATCCGGGTGATGCTGCTGCTGATGTTGCTGCTCGGCGTTCAGGTCGCCGACACCTTCCGGCATATCTACACCAACGTGCCGATGACCGAGAGCGTCCGCGCCGCGGCGGTGATCGTTGCGCTCGTCCCGCAGGGGTTGATCTTCATGGTCACGGTCACCTACGCGATGGCGGCGGTGCGGATGTCGGGCAAGGGCGCGCTGATCCAGCGCATGAACGCGGTCGAGTCCACCAGCCAGGTTAACGTCCTCTGCCTGGACAAGACCGGCACGTTGACGACGAACGAGCTGCAGGTCCACGACCTGGCGCCGATCGGGTCGGACGAGCCGCAGTTGCGCCGGGCGCTCGGCGACTTCGCCGCCAGCGCCAGCTCCGGCAACCGCACCAGCACGGCGATCCGCAACGCCTGCCCCAGCGACGGCCGTCCCGTCCGCGCCGAGGTGCCGTTCTCGTCCGACCGCAAGTGGAGCGGGGTCGCCTTCGACGACGACGCCTGGGTGATGGGCGCGCCGGAGGTGCTACTGCCGGCGATCGATGATGGCGCGGACATCGCGCCGCGGGTCGAGGAGTGGGCCGACCAGGGCTACCGGGTGCTGCTGTTCGCCCGCGCCCCCGACGGCGCGACGCTGCCGCCGAGCGACGGCCGGCCCGAGCTGCCGTCCGGGCTGGAGCCGGCCGGGCTGATCAGTATCAGCGACGAGCTGCGCCCCGAGGCGCGCGACACGATCACCCAGTTCGCCGAGGAAGGCATCGCGCTCAAGATCATCTCCGGCGACAACCCGGACACCGTCGCGGCGCTGGCGAAGCAGGCCGGGATGCCGGGCGACCTGGGGGTCTACTCTGGCCTCGACCTCGACCAGGTGAGCGACGACGATCTGGGGGAGTTGGCCGAGCGGACGACCGTCTTCGGCCGCATCTCGCCGCAGCAGAAGGAGCGCATCATCCGGGCGCTCCGTCGCCGCGGGCACTACGTCGCGATGATCGGCGACGGGGTCAACGACGTGCTGGCGCTCAAGCAGGCCAACCTGGCCATCTCGGTCCGCAGCGGCAGCCAGGTCGCCCGCAGTGTGGCTGACATCGTCCTGCTGGACGACTCGTTCGCGGCGCTACCGGCGGCGTTCCGCGAGGGGCAGCGCATCCTCAAGGGGATGCAGGACATCATCCGCCTCTTCCTCGTCCGCGCGCTCTACACCTCGCTGCTGATCTTCGGCACGACCCGCCTCGACCTCGAGTTCCCGACGACGCCGAAGCAGAGCGGGCTGATCGCGTTGTTGACGGTCGGCATCCCGGTGCTCTTCCTGGCGATGTGGGCGAAGCCGGGGAAGACGCCGCGGCGGCTGATCCCCTCGGCTGGTTACTTCGTCCTGCCGGCCGGGATCAGCATCGCCGTCGCCGGCCTCGCGGTCTTCGCGTCGATCCTGTCGCTGGGCGGCGATCTGGAGGAGGCGCGCACGGCGCTGACGGTGACGTCGATCCTCTGTGGCCTGCTGCTGCTGCCGTTTCTCTCGCCACCGACCGAGGCCTGGGTCGGCGGGGACGAACTGACCGGCGACTGGCGGCCGACGCTGATGGCCGGCGCGCTGCTGGCGCTGTTCGTGGGGGGGCTCTTCGTCGAGCCGCTGCGCGACTTTTACGAGCTGTCCTCCCTGCCGCTCTCGGCCTACCTCGTGATCGCGTTCGTCGTGGTCGGCTGGGCGTCGCTGCTGCGGTTCCTCTGGCGGCTGGAGCTGCTGCCGCGCCTGGTCGTCGTGGTGCGGCGACGGTTTCGCCTCATCCGACGGCGGTTTCGCCGGTCGTCCGGCGCCAAGGCCGCCGCGGCCGGCGAGGGCGATGCCTGAGCGGCTCGATCGTCGTGTTGGTCACTCAGTGTTCGCCTCGACCTCCGAGACGATATCGTCGCGGCGGCGCACGATGTTGCGGACGCCTTCGACGCCGAAAGCCGCCAGGAGCGCGCCGATGCCGAACGTAATGTTCCAGACGCTGATGATCGATGTCTTGGCCAGTGAGAACGCCGTCACGGTGGTCGGGTCGGCGTAATCGTGCATCGCGACGACCATGAGCGCCTCGGTCGTCCCGATCCCGCCCGGCGCCACGCGGACCGCTTTCGCGGCCGTGTTCGTCCCGATGACCAGAAAGACC
>DAOKZM010000091.1:0-9840 GCA_035325665.1 Thermomicrobiales bacterium
AACGTGCGGCCGATCTGTTGCTCGATCGAGCGGATACCGGCTACAACCTCTTCCCAGAGCCCGTCGGGGAACTGGCCCGCCGATGCTAGATAGGCGCGGCAGGCTTCGGTCGTCACGGTGAAGCCGGGCGGGACGGGCAGCCCGAGATGAGTCATCTCGGCAAGGTTGGCGCCCTTGCCGCCCAGCAGATCCTTGTTCGAGCCGTCGCCCTGGTCAAACGCCGATACCCACTGACCCATTCGCTGCCTCCCTTATTCCTCATCGACCGTGAGGTTGGCGAGACTCCCCATCAGTCGCTTCTGCCCGTGTCGCTTGAACTCGACGGTGATCTCCTGGTCGTCGCCGCGTTCGGTGACATTCGAGACGACGCCGTCGCCGAATTTGGCATGGAACACTCGCTGGCCGGCCTCGACGCGAGTCCAGACCGGCGCTGCGGCCGGCTCGGGCATGAGCAGCTTGCGCGTCGTCGCGCGGGTCGGTTCGTGGCTGCGGCTGCCCGTCGCGAGCGAATTCGCCGGAATCGCGGCGAGGAATGACGACGGCGCCGACGGCTCGGTCCCGCCGAACCGCGATCGGCGGAACGCGTGCGTGATGTAGAGCCGCTCCTTCGCGCGCGTGATGCCGACGTAGAACAGCCGCCGCTCCTCCTCGAGCATGGCAGGGTTCTCGGTGATCGACCGCTGATGCGGGATCAGCCCCTCCTCGACACCGGTCAGGAAGATGATCGGGAACTCCAGGCCCTTGACCGCGTGGAGGGTGATGAGCGTCACCTTCTCACGCGCCTCCTCGATCGTGTCGGCGTCACTCACCAGGGCGACCTCGGTCAGGAACGTCGCCAGCCGACTCTCGGGAGGTTCGTCGTCGAACCGTTCGAGGTTGGATCGGAACTGCTGGAGGTTTTCCCAGCGCGCCATCGCCTCCTCGTCGCCGGACTCGAAGTAGCCCGCGTAGCCGGTGTCCTCCAAAGCCCGGTCGAAAAGCTCCGACAGCAGCATCGCTGGCTCGACATCGCGCAGCGCGTCGACGCGCTCGCGCAGACCTGTCAGCAGCTTGACCGCGCGCGTGGCCAGCGGTGGCCCATCGGGCGTGCCGACCGCGTCGAGCGCGGCGCCCGAGCCCACGCCGCGCGAGCGTGCCCACTTCTCGAGGTCGCCGAGCGTCTTCGCGCCAATGCCTGCTCCGATGGGGAACTCGGCGACGACGCGCTGGAATGCCGCGAAGTCGTCCGGGTTAGCGATCAAGCGCAAGAGCGCAAGCGCATCCTTGATCTCCTTGCGTTCGTAGAAGCGCACCCCTCCGATCAGCTGGTAGGGGATCGCGGCACGGATGAGCGCCTCCTCGATCGGCCGGCTCTGCCAGTTGGTGCGGTAGAGGACGGCGATATCGCTGCCGGTATAACGGCCGTCGTCGGTGAGGCGCTGGATCTCCTCGACGACGTAGCGCGCCTCTTGCGTCTCGTCGAAGCACTCGCGCAGGACGATCTTCTCGCCAGCGCGGTTGGATGTCCGCAGCTTGCGGTCGATCCGCTGGACGTTCTCGCGGATGACGCCGTCAGCGGCACGGAGGATCTCCGGTGTCGAGCGGTAGTTCTCCTCCAGGTGGATCTCGACCGCGTCGGGGAAATCCTCCTTGAACGTCAGGATGTTGCGAATATCGGCGGCGCGCCAGCCGTAGATGGACTGGTCGGGGTCGCCAACGACACAGATGTTGCGATGCTCGGCGGCCAGCTCCTTGACCAGCAGATACTGGATGCGGTTCGTGTCCTGGTATTCGTCGACCAGGACGTAGTGATAGCGTTGGCGCAACGAGGCGAGCGCCTCCGGTGACTCCCGCAGAAGTCGCAGCGTCGTCGTGAGCAGATCGTCGAAGTCGAGTGCCTGACGGCGTCGCAGCGTCTGCTGGTAGACGGGGTAGACGCGCGCGACAACTTCCTCGAAATAGCTCTCGACCGTGTTCGTGAACTCGGTCGGCCCGACGTTGACGCTCTTCGCCCGCGAGATCATGCTCAGGACGGCGCGTGGCGCGAAGTGCTTTGTGCTGATGTCCAACTCGTCCATCGCCGCCTTGACGGCGCTCATCTGGTCGCCATCGTCATAGATGACAAATCGCGAGTCGATGCCGATGAGGTGTCCGTGCTGGCGCAGGACTCGCGCGCAGAAGCCGTGGAAGGTGCCAAGCATCACCCAGCGGGCACGGTCGCCGACGAGCTGCTCGACGCGCTCGCGCATCTCCCGCGCAGCCTTGTTGGTGAAGGTCACCGCGAGGATGTTCCATGGGGCGACGCCGCGCTCCTGAATCAGATGCGCGATCCGGACCGTGAGTACCCGCGTCTTGCCGCTACCCGGTCCGGCCACGATCAGAACCGGTCCCTCGGTCGTCGTCACGGCCGCCCGCTGCTCGGGGTTGAGACCCTCCAGCAGCGCCGATGAATGGGTATCGTGGGTGCTCAGCATCGGCTCCTCGCTCAGTCGAGTCCTGGGTTACCGGCCGGGGACGGCGTGCCGCATCGAATGCTGATTGTACCCGAGCCCCGCCGCCCCCCGACGTTGATCCGGGCGATTGCGACTTGATATGCTTACGGGCGTTGACCGAGCCGGTGTAGCTCAGAGGCAGAGCAGGGGACTCATAAGCCCTTGGTCGCAGGTTCGATTCCCGCCACCGGCACTAACCCGATATCCCCTGACGATCGCGCCGGCCGGCGCGATCTTTTGTTTTTCGGCGCCCGAGGTGACCGTGAACGGCGAGACCCCAGACTATCTCTCCGCCTTGCCTGCCATCTGCGACCTCGCCGCGGCCCATCTGCGATGGGAGCGGCCGGTCGCCATTGCCTGCTCGGGTGGCGTCGATTCCACGGCGCTGCTTCTGCTCTCCGCGTCCGTTCGCGAGGCCGGGATCGCGCCGTTCGTCGTCGTCCACGTCGACCATCGGACGCGGGAGAATTCGGCGGCCGAGGGGGCGCTGGTCGCCGGCCTGAGTGCGAAGTTGGGAATCCCGTTTGTCAGGTCCGCTGTCGTCGCCAACTGGCGCGAGGGCGATCATGTTTCCGAGCATCAGTTGCGGCGGGCGCGCTTCGATGCGCTGGGCCGAGTGGTCACCTCGCTCGGGCTAGATGCAGTGGTCACCGCGCATACGCAGGACGACCAGGTCGAGACGATCCTGATGCGCATCCTTGGCGGCGCGGCTCCGACGGGAGCGAGCGGGATGCGTGCCGAGAGTACGATCGGAACTGCCGCCGGCCCGCTTCGCATCCTCCGCCCGTTGCTCGACGTATCGCGTCGTGAGCTGGTTGCCGTCCTGGACGCCGCTGGCGTCGAACCGGCGCACGACCCGAGCAACGCTGATCCGCGCTACCGCCGCAGCGTGCTTCGAAGCGAGATTGTCCCGGCGCTCCGCCGGGAGTTCCCCGGCTTCCCAACGACCCTCCTGCGCTCGGTCTCGCTTGCTCGGCTCGACGGCGAGGTCGTGGACGCGGTAGCGGCGGAAGCGTATGGGCGGATCGCTTGTGACACCGCGGCTGGAGTCGCGCTCGCGCGTGCGATATTCCGCGATCTTCCGCGCGCCGTTGCCTCGCGCGTCGTCGTCTCTGCAGCCCGGCAGGTCTCCTCTACAATGGACGCCGATTGGCGCGAGCTAACGACCGAGCGCATCGGGGCGGTCGTCGATGCGGCGCGGGGAAGGACCGGGGCACTGATCCAGCTGCCGTACGGCGTGGACGTCCGCGTCGAGCGCGACGTCTTGCTGTTCGTGCCGCGAAGCGCAGGAGACCGCGAATGACCGACGACTCGAACCTCTACGCCGGAATTGCCCGCGAGCTGTTGAGCGAGCAGGAAATCCAGCGCCGCGTCGATGAGCTCGGCGCCGAGCTCGCCGATTTGTACCGCGGCAAGCGGCCGTTGCTGGTCGGCGTGCTAACCGGGGCCTTCGTGTTCATGGCCGACCTCTGCCGGGCGATGCAGATCCCGCTGGATGTGGAGTTCATGGCGGTTTCGAGCTACGGCGAGGCGACCGAGACGAGTGGCGTGGTACGGATCCTCAAGGACCTGGACACCCCGATCGAAGGGCGCGACGTGCTGATCGTCGAGGACATTATCGACAGCGGACTGACGCTTCACTATCTGCTCGACGTGCTGGAGCGGCGAGGGCCGAACGACATCAAGGTCGTCGCGTTGCTGATGAAGGATCGCAAGTATCTCGCGAAGGTTCGGGTGGACTACTGCGGCTTCACCATCCCGGACGAGTTTGTCGTCGGCTACGGCCTCGATGTCGCGAATCGCTACCGCAACTTGCGCTACGTCGGTGTGTACGACGGGTCATGATTGACCGCGAAAGTCGCTGGAGTCGATCCTGCTATAATCCGGGTACGCCGTTCCGCTCGAGCGCTGGTCTCGCTCCAACTGCTCCGGGAAACAGAGCGGAGCGCTATCAGAGGATACCCGATGACCGACAATAGATGGCTCCGCAATGGCTTTGTCTGGATCATCCTGATCATCGCGGTTATCGCGCTCTGGTTCATGGTGACGAGCGGCGGGGATCGAACGCAATCCCGCGACCTCAGCAGCATCGCTCAGGACATCCGGGCCGGACAGGTCGCGCGGCTGGAGCAGTCCGAAGACTCCAGCAAGGTCACGGTCTACTACAAGGGCTCGGATGAGCTCGAGACGTTCCGCCTTCCGCCGAACGTCAATATCTATGACGCGCTGCTGCAATACGGCGTCGAGCCGAGCGATGTCGACATCAACATCAAGGCTGCGAGCCAGTGGGGCAACTGGCTCGGGCTCATGACCTTCATTCTTCCGATGATGATCCTGATCGGGATCGTCGTCTTCATGATGCGCCAGGCGCAGGGCAGCAATAACCAGGCGATGTCGTTCGGCAAGAGCCGGGCGCGCATGTTCACCGGCAACAAGCCGACGGTGACCTTTGCGGACGTCGCAGGTGTGAACGAGGCCAAGGAGGAGCTCGTCGAGGTTGTCGAGTTCCTGAAGTACCCCGAGAAGTTCTCGGCGCTGGGCGCGCGCATCCCGCGCGGCGTGCTCTTGGTCGGCCCTCCCGGGACCGGCAAGACGTTGCTCTCGCGGGCGGTCGCGGGCGAGGCCGGGGTGCCGTTCTTCAGCATCTCCGGGTCGGAGTTCGTCGAGATGTTCGTCGGCGTCGGCGCGTCGCGCGTCCGCGACCTGTTCGACCAGGCCAAGCGCAACGCGCCATGCATTGTCTTTGTTGACGAGATCGACGCCGTCGGCCGCCAGCGCGGCGCCGGGCTCGGCGGCAGCCACGACGAGCGCGAGCAGACCCTCAACCAGATCCTGGTGGAGATGGACGGATTTGACAGCAGCACCAACGTCATCGTCATCGCCGCGACGAACCGGCCGGATGTCCTCGACCCGGCGCTGCTGCGGCCGGGCCGGTTCGACCGCCAGGTCGTGCTCGACCGACCGGACATCGCCGGCCGGCTGGCGGTGCTCGAGGTCCACTCGCGCGGCAAGCCGTTCGAGGACGACATCGCGCTCGAAGATCTCGCGCGCCAGACGCCCGGATTCTCCGGCGCCGATCTGGAGAACCTGGTCAACGAGTCGGCGATCCTCGCCGCGCGCCGCAACAAGAAGACGATCGGCCGCAAGGAGCTGGCCGAGGCGATCGACCGCGTCGTCGCCGGGCCGCAGCGCAAGAGCCGCGTGATCAGCGAGCGCGAGAAGCTGATGACCGCCTATCACGAGGCCGGCCACGCGCTGGTCGCGCGGATGCTCCCCTACGCCGACCCGGTGCGGAAGGTATCGATCGTCGCCCGCGGGATGATGGGCGGCTACACCAGCGTTGTGCCGGACGAGGACCGCTTCTTCTGGACCAAGCGCCAGTTCGAGGACATGTTGGCCTACATCATGGGCGGGCGCGTCGCCGAGGAGATTATCTTCAACGAGATCTCGACCGGCGCCTCGAACGACATCGAGCGCGCCACCGGTCTGGCGCGGCGGATGGTGACTGAATACGGGATGAGCCCGACGCTCGGACCGCTGGCCTTCGGCAAGAAGGACGAGCTCGTCTTCCTCGGCCGCGAGATCAATGAGCAGCGCAACTACTCGGACGAGGTCGCGTACCAGATCGACCAGGAGATTCGCCAACTGATCGACAACGCCTACAAGCAGGCCCGCCAGGTGTTGACCGACCACAGCGACAAGCTCGAGGCGATCGCGATGCTGCTCATGGAGAACGAGACGGTCGAGGCGGAGGAGCTGGAGGCGCTCTTCGATACGCCGAAGCCGCAGCCGACGCTTCAGGGTCCGCCTGTCCCGCCGGCCCCGACTACCGAAACGGAACGGCCCGAGCGACGCGAGCCGGAAGCCACTCCGCGCCTACGGCCGCAGCCGGCATCCGGTTGACGCCGTGATTCGGAAAACAACGCGACGACGGCGGCCGCGAAGGCCGCCGTCGTCGCGTTGTTTTCGTGGGTGGAGGCGAGGGGATTCGAACCCCTGACCTCTACAGTGCGATTGTAGCGCTCTCCCAGCTGAGCTACGCCCCCACGCGCCGCGCGATCCCCGCGCGACGACACGAAACTATACCATGAGTGCGGCGCGTGGACTACCGTCTGGCGGAGCCGCTTCAATGCATCGTGACCGACATTTTCCGAATGCCGTTGCTGGGGTAGACCATCCGCTCGACGGCGTCTGGATCGTCGAGTACGATCGCCGTCGTGCGGTTGAAGAGCTCTTCCAGCGCCACGCGCATCTGCATCCGCGCCAATGGGGCGCCGACGCAGTCGTGGATCCCGTGGCCGAACAGCAGATTGCCGGCCTGGTCTCGTTCGATGTCGATCGTGCTAGGCTCGGCGAATGCGCGGGGATCCCGATTCGCGGCGATCCACATGAGCGTGAGCTGCCCCCCCTCGGGGATGGATTTGCCATCGATCGTCGTTGGGCTGGTGGTCGTCCGGCGGTTCGAGACGAGCGGACCGTCGACGCGCAGAATCTCGTCGATGGTGTTCGTCAGTCGCTCTGGTGATTCGCGGAGACGATCCTGCAGTTCCGCGTCCGACGCGAGATGGTAGAGCAGGAGCCCGATTCCCGCCGCGACCGTTCCCTGGCCGGCTACCCAGTTGCGCAGGATGCTGACGATGGCTTCGTCGCCGATTGGCTGCCCATCGACCTCGGCAACCATCAGCCGGGACATGAGGTCGTCCGATGTCACCCGCTTGTCCAGCCGCCGGGCAGCGATCTCATCTTCGACGTAGCCCGTGAACTCGCGAGCGAGAGCGGCGCTCGACTCGCGATCGCGCGCGAACGACGCGAGCTGGTTGCCGTGAGTCCAGCCGCGCAGGTGCTCCCAACGCTCGATCGGCCAGCCGAGGAAACGGCAGATCGTTTGAAGCGGCAGCGGAACCGCGAGAGCCTCAATCACGTCGACGCCGGTTCGATCGGCCAGTGGCTCGATCAACCCGGCCGCGATCGTGCGGCATTCGGGCTCGAGCGCGGTGATGGCATCGGCGCCGAAGAACGGCTCGATGAGCTCGCGATAGCCCGTGTGCTCAGGCGGGTCCATGCCGTTTGGGATCGCCAGATGACGGGATCGGCTGCTGAATGCTCCCGGATCGTCGAGAATCCCGACGATGTCGCCGTGGCGAAAGACAGACCATCCAAGGAAGTCGCTGAACGCCACCGGACATTCCTCGCGCATGCGGTCGTAGGCCTCCCGCTGATCGCGCAGCACAGACGGGTCGCGAGGATCCCACTCGGCCGCCGACTTGTTACTCATCCAGACCCTCCGCGATTGATGACGGATTCGTCGATGAGGCATGAGCCGCAGAACACTTGCCACCAGGCTGGCCCCTGGAGCGATAGCAGCGTTGATGCGATGGTGCGTTGTTCCGCAGGGAAGCCGCGCCAGATGAAGCGAGGCGCAGCCTGGCGGTGGAACTGTGAGTGGGGAGCGGGTGATGGGACTCGAACCCACGACATTCTGCTTGGGAAGCAGACACTCTGCCAACTGAGTTACACCCGCATGACTGACCGATGTCTATTCTACACCGGGCTCGAGCGGGTCACAATCTCAGGATACTGTCTGGAGCGGGCCGAGGTCCAGGTGCTCGATGTGAAAGATGGAGTGCTGTGGGACTCCGATGAGCATCCGCGCCGCTCGTGCCGCTCGTTCCTGGCGATAGGCCGTCGTCTCGCTGGCACGCAGGGCGGCGCGGTTCTCCCACAACTCGACGAAGGTCGCCTTGCCAGTGATCCGGTCGCCGAGGCCGACGGCGCCGATGAAGCCCGATTGCTCGTGCTCCAGCGCGTCGGCGACACCGTGGCCGGCTGCGACGACCGCGTCCCAGTATTCCGGCCTCACGCGGATCGTCGTCAGCCGGGCGTGAGCGGCGCCGGGGACAAGGCGCTCGCGCTCCCGGATCTCGAAGACGTAGACGGAGTAGGTCTCGCGCACCAGCGGCGATGTCCAGCTCCGGCTGATAGACAGAACGTCACCCATCGTTTCGGGATCGAGTCCCAGCAGGTCGTCGCTGGCATCCGCGCCCCAGAACGTCATTGCCATTACCCGATTGTGGTCGCGATTGAGGAGAGTTGCGACGCCCTGATAACCGGGCTTGTCACGGATGACCGGCATCGATGCGTTGGTGAACAGCGCGAGGGCGGAGTCCAGCCTGTCCGGGTCGTAACTGCTCGATGTGAGGCGCACGTAGCGCGGGCGTTGGCTGTCTCGCATCGGGCCCTGGTTCTCGCTTCACGACGGCGACGGACTGGCGCAGAGAGTATTCCACGAACGTCGCGAGATTGATCTTGTCGCGGGCTGCTGCTCGACAAGAGTCTGCTACGATAGCCGCGGATTTCATCGATCCTGGACAGGGGAGGCGGGATGAGTACACGAGGCGAGGGGCGCCGGATCGACAGCACGTTGACTGGAGTCGTCTGCTCGAATTGCGGGCGGCGGTACGATGCGGACAGCCTCCTGACTATCTGCGACGATTGCGGCAAGGTCTTGGTCGCCGAGTACGATCTCGAGCGCGCGAAGCGCTCGATGACGAAGGAGGCGCTTGCCGGCCGCGACTGGAACCTCTGGCGATATGCCGAGGTGATGCCGGTCCGCGATCCCGAGCACCGGCTGACACTCGCCGAAGGGGGCACGCCGCTGCTCAAGGTCGACCGCTGGGCGGCGGGGGTCGGGCTGCCGAACCTGCTGGTCAAGGACGAGGGCCGCAACCCGACTGGGTCGTTCAAGGCGCGCGGTCTTGGCGCCGCCGTCTCGCGGGCGCGTGAGCTTGGAGTGGAGGCTATTGCGCTACCCTCGGCCGGAAACGCGGCAGCCGCCGCATCGGCTTACGCGTCGCGGGGCGGGATGGATGTCGCCGTCTTCATGCCGCAGGACGCGCCGGAAGTATTCAAAGCCGAGTGCCGGGCGCTCGGCGCGCGGGTCTACCTGGTGGACGGCCTGATCAACGACGCCGGAAAGATCGTCCGCGAAAATGGGTCTTCGCGTGGCTGGTTCGACGTCTCGACGCTCAAGGAGCCGTACCGCGCCGAGGGCAAGAAGACGATGGGGCTCGAGCTGGCCGAACAGCTCGGCTGGCAGGTGCCGGACGCCATCATCTATCCGACGGGCGGCGGTACTGGTATCGTCGGCATTTGGAAGGGCTTTGACGAGCTGGAGCAGATGGGGCTGATCGGCTCGTCCCGGCCGCGCATGATCGTCGTCCAGTCGGAGGGGTGCGCGCCGATCGTTAGGGCGTTCGAGCGTGGCGAGCGACACGCGCCGCTCTGGGAGGGGGCCGAGACGATTGCCCCAGGGATTCGTGTGCCGGTGGCGATCGGCGACTACCTGATCCTCGACGCGGTGCGCGAGAGC
>DAOKZM010000092.1:0-3040 GCA_035325665.1 Thermomicrobiales bacterium
AGCACCGGGCCGAAGATCTCCTCGCGGGCGATCCGCATGTCGTTGGACACCTGGCCGAAGATGGTCGGCTGGATGAAGTGGCCCTCGGCGAGCGCCGACGGGCGCGCTCCGCCGTAGTCGAGCTCGGCGCCCTCGTCCTTGCCGATGTCCACGTAGTTGGTCACGCGGTCCCACTGGCTGCGAGAGATGACCGGGCCCATCAGAGTTGAGGAGTCCATCGGGTCGCCGACCTTGAACGACTCCGCCTGGTCGACGAGCACCTGCATGACGTCGTCGTAGGCCTTGCTGCCGACGAACAGGCGCGTCCGCGCGGTGCAGACCTGGCCGGAGTTGCCGAACGCGGCCGGGACCGCCGCCGCGGCAGCCTTTTCGAGGTCGGCGTCGGCGAAGATGATATTCGGGCTCTTGCCGCCCAGCTCCAGAGAGACCTTCTTGATCGTGTCGGCTGAAGCCTTCAGGATGCGCGCGCCGGTCGCCGTCTCGCCGGTGAAGGCGATCTTATCGATCTCCGGGTGCGCCGACATGTACTCGCCGATCTCGCCGCCAGGACCGGGCAGGACGTTGACGACGCCCTCCGGCACTCCCGCCTCGTAGCAGATCTCGCCGAGTAGGACCGCCGACAGCGGCGTGTTCGAGGCCGGCTTGAGGATGATCGTGCAGCCGGTGGCCAGCGCCGGGGCGCCCTTCCAGGCGGCCATCATGAACGGGAAGTTCCAGGGCACGATCTGGCCGGCCACGCCGACCGGCTCGCGCCAGGTCGTGTTGAGGATGTTGCCACCCAGCGGCAGCGTCTCGCCGTAGAACTTGTCGGCCGCGCCCGCGTAGTACTCGAAGACGCCAGCGCTGCCGAGGATCTCGCCCTTGGCCCGGGCGATCGGCTTGCCGGTGTTGCGGCTCTCGATCTCGCCGATCTCGTCCGCTCGCTCGCGGATGCGGTTGGCGATCTTCTGCAGCACGCGCCCGCGCTCGCTCGGCGCCATCCGCGCCCAGGGACCCTCGTCGAAGGCCTTGCGGGCGGCGGCGACGGCGCGGTCGACATCCTCGGCGCCGGCCTTGGCGACCTTGGCGATCGGCTGGTTCGTCGCCGGGTTGTAGGCGTCGAAGGTCTCGCCGCTCGCGGCATCGACCATCTTCCCGCCGATCAGCAGCTTGTAGTCGTCGATCTTCGTCTCAGCGACCATGCTTCTCCCAACTTCCCTCCCGGCGGCACTCAGCCGCGCGGCCATGTCTCGTTAGGTACATTCTATCAGCAGGCGCCTGTAGAACCGGCATGGATCAGCGCCGCCGGGCGCACGATTCGGCAGCCGGCGGCGTGAGAGAGCGGGGATGATCGGGTGGCGTTGCTACCAGTGGCCGGCGCAGCGGCGGACCGGGCGCAGCGGGCGGCGCTCCGCCTGCGCCCGGCGCGACCAGGCGGGCGTCTGGCGCATCGGGGAGCGCCGTGGCGCGGTCAACGGAGCGCGGTTGCGGCGGGGCCCGCGCGTGAGCCGGCCTCCGGTTCCGGTCTGGCGCCGGTAGGTGGTGAATCGCTCGGGTACCCAGCGCATGGCGCGTCCCTTCTTCCGTGTCCTGTCCTAATCGTGGGAGCCATTCGGCTCGACGGTCAGTCGCGCCTGCTCCTCGGAGAGCATGCTGGCGCGCGGCTCGTGCTGGCCGGCGTACTTGTTCCCCTTCTTCAGCCGGTAGGGTGTCTCGACCGGCGATGAGACCGTCTCGAAGGTGAACGAGCAGAGCCGCATCCCCGGGTAGAGCGCGACCGCCATCCGCCCCAGGTTCGACAGCTCCATCGTTGCCGTGCCGACCCAGCCCGGCTCGAAGACCGCGGCGGTCGAGTGGACGGTGATGCCGAGCCGGGCGATCGACGAGCGGCCCTCGAGGCGGCCCAGCAGGTCGTCTGGCAGCTCGAGCGACTCGATCGTCGAGGCCAGCGCGAAGTCGCCCGCCTGCATGATGAACGGCTCATCGTCCGGGACGACGATCGTGCGCATCGCCTCGCCGATCGACTGTGGCTGGCGCGGGTCGATGTAGGAGAAGCGCGAGTGCTCGAAGACCATGAACGTGTTGCCGAGCCGGAAGTCGATTGAGACCGAGCCGAGATGCTCGTCGAGATCCGGCTGCGGCGTTATCCTGATGCGCCCGGCCGCGATCGCGGCGCGGATGTCGCGGTCTGAAAGAATCATGCCTGAACTGTCCCCATCCTTAGCGGCCCACCGGGCGTGACCGAACGCGCGTTGCGCTCTTGTCACCTGCGTCGGCCGGAGTCGCTCGGGCCGCTGTGTACGTACAGTATCATAGACTGGTGACCGAGAGTCAAGTCGCTAAGAGCGTCGAGGAGCCGAGGCCCCCTGTTATACTTCGCGAATGCGTCCTGGAAACGTCGAATCGCCACCCACACCCAAGTGCAGCGGCGCCGCGGGTCTCCCTCGCGTGGCCGTCGCATATGACGGGACGCTGCTGATGCTCCGGAGACCTGGATGTCCCATCGCCGAGTAATCCTGACGCCCCGCCCCGCGCGGCGCCGACCCGTGCCGGCCTATCAGGTCCGGCGGGGCGCCCGGCCGTTGGCCGAGGTGGAAGGCGAGGCGTCTTCCGACCTGGATGTCGCCGCGCCTGTGGCCGAAGCGCCGGTTCAGCAGGACCAGAGCGCGCGACGGACCGACACCGAGGCGTTCGATCTTCCCGTCGCCAGCGATAACGAACCGCAGGCCGATGCGACGCCCGAATCTGTCCTCACCGTCGAGGAGACGCCCGCGACGGAGCCGGATATCACCGTCGCTGACGACGAGACGGACGGGGTGGCGGCGCATGCCGCCGCGGACGCGGAGGACGGCGAGGACTACGCCGATGTCGTCCGGTCGGTCGAGGAAGCGGCTGCCCGCGATCGTGGCGAGGAGGCCGCCACCAGCGCCGAGCAGGTCGCCTCGGCCGCCGGTGGCGCGGCTGCCGCGATTGCCGGTGGCGACGTCAAGGTGCTCACTCCGGACGAGGTGCGCCGCCAGCGCGCGGCCGCCGGCGGTGGCGGCGCGGCGATTCCTCCGGG
>DAOKZM010000092.1:3050-9689 GCA_035325665.1 Thermomicrobiales bacterium
AGGCGGGCGACGAGCCGCACCCGCGACGGAGGCTGAAGCGCTGGCTCATCGCGCTCGGCATCGTCCTCGGCGTCGTCGTCGTCGCGGCGCTCGGCTACGTGCTCTACATCGCGCTGGCGATCAACGATGCCTTCGACAAGGCGCACGTCGATCCGACCCCCTACACTGTCTACACCGTCAACGAGCAGGGGACACCGGTCGCGGTGCCGACCGAGCAGCGCGCGCAGTTCCTCCCGAACTGGGACCAGAAGGATCCGGTCACGCTGCTGTTGATCGGCATCGACTACCGCAACGGTGACGAGGAGCCGGCGCGCTCGGACTCGATCATCGTCATGCGTATCGACCCGGAAACAAAGGCCGTCACGATGATGAGCCTGCCGCGCGACCTGCTGGTGACGATCCCCGGCTATGGCGATGACAAGATCAACGCCGCGTTCGCCTACGGCGAGGATGAGCGGACCGGCGGCGGTCCGGCGCTGCTGGCCGAGACGATCTCCTACAACCTGAACATCCAGATCAACTACTTCGTGACCGTCGACTTCTCCGGCTTTCGTAAGATCATCGACACGCTTGGCGGGATTACAGTCGACGTCGATGCGCCGATCAAAGACGATCAGTACCCATCCGAGGACTTCGGCCTGACCCGCGCCTACTTCCCGGCCGGCCTGCAATCGATGGACGGCGAGACGGCGCTTCGCTATGCTCGCACCCGCCACGGCGACAACGATATCGCCCGCAGCGAGCGCCAGCAGCAAGTGCTGATGGCGATGCGGGAGCAGGGGTCAACGCTGAATATCGACCTGCTGCTCAACGCCAGGTCGCTGATCGAGAGCATGGGTGACTCGTTCCGCACCGACCTGAGCTTCAACCAGATCCTCGCGTTGGCCAACCTCGCTCGCGACGTGGACCCGGCCGGCATCGCCCGCGTCAACCTCTGGCAGGAGGGCGCGCTCATCGAGCACAATCCCGAGTTCGAGGGCGATGCGTTCTACATGGAGCTCGACTGGGACGTTGCGGGTGATCTGTTCGCCGAGTACTTCCCGATGAAGACAGCCGCTGCCTCGCCGCCGGCCACCTCGGCGGAGGCGCCGGGCGCGGCGAGTCCGACCGAACGGTCAACCGCCGGAGCGGTGGCCAGCGGCAATCTCGACATCCCGATTATCGTCCGTGACGACACGTCGACGAACACCGGCGGCGCGATTGCGGCCGGCATCCTCGAGGACGCGGGGTTCACCACCATCTCCCAGGAGATGGGCGTCAACATCGCCGCCGTGACGACGATCTACGACTACGTGTCCGACCCCGCCACCGCCGCCGCGATCGCCAGTCAGCTCGGCCTCGATTCGTCGGCGATCGTCCCCGGCAGCGGCGGCACCGGCATCGTCGTCTCAGTCGGCGACGACCTCGTCGCCAGCCGGGGGCCCTGACGCGTTACGCAACTCCCGCAGCGCCAGCCCTGTCGTCACATGATTGACATCATCGCCCCGTAGTCGTTATCGCCCGGCAGCGGCCCCGCTCTCTGTCATGTGGAGTATGCGGCCACAGTGACCCTGTCAGGTTCGAGGTTGGCCCCGACTCTGTCATTCTGAGCGCAGCGAAGAACCCGCTTCCCCGCGCCTGGACACGACAGTGGGGAGAGAAATGGATCCTTCGCTCGGTTCAGGATGACCGACGGCGGGAGTGGCTGCCTGTCCCCGATTCCGTCAACCATGCGCCATGGATGTCCGTAGCGATGCCTACCGCAGGTGGTCGCGGCCGCGGGTGATAGCCTCGTAGCGGTTCTTGAGGTGCAACTTCGAGTAGATGTTGCTGATGTGGTTCTTGACCGTCTTCTCTTCGATGTAGAGGACCTCGGCGATCTCGCGGTTGGACTTGCCGGCGACGATGTACTCCAGCACCTGCAGCTCGCGCGGCGTCAACACCGAGCCGGACGCCGAGCGGCTGCGCCCGCCTTGCGCGCCAGCGCGGACGAACTCCAGCAGCGCGGGCGCCAGCATCGGTGTGATCAGCGCGCCGCCCTCGTGGATGACGTGCACCGCCTCGGAGAGCCGCTCCGGCGAGAAGCGGCCGTGGACGAGATAGCCCTTCGCCCCGGCCAGCACCGCACTGCGCAGGTGTTCCGGGTCCTCCGACCAGGTCAGGATGAGGACCTTCGAGGCCGGTGACTCGTCGCTGATCACCTCTGTCGCGGCGATGCCGTCGCGGTCGGGCATTCGAATGTCCATCAGGATCACGTCCGGGACCAGGTCTCGCGCCAGCTCGATCGCCTCGTCGCCAGACGAGCCCTCGCCGACGATCTGGATTGCCGGGTCGAACTCCAGGCTGGACTGTAGGCCGCGGCGGACGACGAAGTTGTCATCGATGATCAGCACGCGGATCTCGTTGGGAGCGCTCGCATACACCCCGTCACCCATCGACGAGGCGCCGGGCGAGGAGGCGGGCGACGCGTCACCGAAGGACATGGACGGGCCGCTCCTCTCGCGGGGTCAGCGGGATGTCGATCGTTACCTCGGCGCCAGTGCCCGGCGCCGACTGCAGGTCGAAGTGCCCGCCGAGGATCGACGCGCGCTCGCGCGCACCGAGCAGCCCGAAGTGCCCGTCGTCTGCCCAAGGGTCGAGCCAGCGGCGGTCGAACCCGACGCCGTCGTCGCGCACGGCGAGCGTCACCGCCACCGACGACAACGTCAGCCGTACCCAGACGTTGCGTGCTTCGGCGTGTTGCTCGATGTTACTCAGTAGCTCGTCGAGCATGCGCAGGACCTCGCTGTGGATCAGGATCGGCACCGGATTGTCCGGCCCGTTGATCCTGACGTGAAGCTCCTCCGGCCGCTTCTCGCTCCATTCAGCGAGCCGGGCCGAGACGGCCGGCAGGAGGTGCTCGGTCGCCTCGCTCTGCCGAAGACTGCGGATGACATCGCGCACCTCCATCGCCGCGCGCTCGGAGATCCGCGTCACGTAGCGTGCGCGGCGGCGCGCCTCAGCCGGGTCGCGTTCGATCCACTGGGCCAGCGAGCGCGCCTCCAGGCTGATCCCGCCGAGCGTCTTGCCGACGCCGTCGTGGAGGTCGCGCGCGATCCGGTTGCGCTCCGCCTCGGTCGCCAGCACCCGGACGACGGCCATCGTCCGCGCGGTGAGCGAGATCGCCCCGGCGATCAGGAAGACCATCAGCAGCCGGGCGGCAAGGTCGCCGCCGAACCCATCGGCGAAGGTCGTCCGGATCCGCTCTGTGTTCGTGAGCAGGATGGCTGCGTCGTAGATCGCGACGCTGATGATGGCCAGCGGGAGCGGAAAGACGAACGCGGGCCAGAAGACTGCCGACAGACTGTAGAGCCAGAACGGACCCTGCCAGCCGTAGGTGATCCCCACCAGGAGGACGCAGATGGCGCCGTCGATCGCGACGGCGGCGATCGTCAGCGGTGTCGGCCGCAGCGGTAGCCGGCCCACGACGGCGGCGGTCGCCACCAGGTGCAGCGCGCCGATCAGGACCGCCCAGTACTCGCCTCGCACGGTGCTTTCGGCGTGGAGGTGCGAGACCATGATTGCCAGCGCGACGGCATAAGCCAGCGCCCGGTAGAGCGTCAGCGGGTGGCAGCGACGTACCCGGTTCCAGAGAACCGCTGGCAGCTCGTCGTTGGTCTGATCGGCGCGCAGCGTGCGCGTCTGCCACGCGACGCGGGTGGCGTCGAGGATCGAGCCAGGTTGCGATTGGACGGTCGGTTGCTGTCGTGCCACGATGCGCTGCCTCGCGCGACGCCGGTTTCGATGCATGACGAGTCTAGCATCGGGTCCTGAGGCAGGAGGCCCAAGGGGGGACCCAGATCGAACTTAGGCCCATAGTCCGATGTTCGCGGCCCGACGATGACAGACAATATTGGTGATCGGCGGGGTGACAGGACGCGCCGCCGGTCAGTCTCACTCACTCCTCCCCTCATTTGGCCGCTGGAAGGACTGGAGCGCCAACGCTCCAGTCCTTCTAGCGTCCGGCGGACAGCCGCCGCGCGGCGGCCCGCTGGCGAATACCTTCGGCGATTTCCCAATCAGCGCGATCCTCGTCGCTGGCCGGCACGAGCTGTGGCGCCGGCTGCGGCCGGCCGTCGGCATCGATCGCCACCATCGTGAAGAAGCCTGCGGTGCAGCGCCGCCACTCGCTCTCCAGCGGCTCGCGGGCATTGAGGTCGACGCGGACGATCATCGACGTCCGGCCGGTGAAGACCACCCGCGCCGCCGCCTCGACGATCTCTCCCTGGTGGATCGGCACGGTGAAGTCGACGTGCTCGCTCGACGCCGTAACCGTGTTGCAGCGCGCAAACTGGTTGGCCGCCAGAAAGGCGGCACGGTCCATCAGCGCGTAGGCCGTGCCGCCGAACATCGTGCCGTAGGGGTTGGTGTGGTGCGGGAAGACGATCTCGACGAGCCGGGCGACCGGCGCGGCGTGCTGGGGTTCCGTCATGCGGTCTCTCCGTGTCGTGCATCGTCGGATGCGACAGACCAGCGCCCGGCGCTGGGCCCAGCGTCGGGCCGCGGGCCCGCTCGGGACGTTCGATGTCGGACGGCTAGCGCATCGCGATCGTCGTACTGAAGGCGTTGATCCAGTTCTGGGCGAGGTCGAATACCTGACCGGAGAAGATGCCGGCCGCGATCGTCGCCAGCGTCATAATCGCCAGGCTTGCCGCCATCAGCGGCATCCGGCTCTCGCGTATCTCCCCCTCCGGCGCCGGGGCGAAGTACATCACCGCGACGACGCGCAGGTAGAAGAACGCCGACACTGCCGAGGCAAGCACGATCGCGACCGCCAGCCACAGCATGTCCGCCTCGATCGTCGCCACGATCACGTAGTACTTGGCGTAGAAGCCGACCAGCGGCGGGATGCCCATCAGCGAGAACATGAAGATGGTCATCGCTAGCGCCACCAGCGGCGATCGCGAGCCGAGGCCGTTGAAATCGTCGATCGTCGTCCCACCGCCCTGCTCCTGGAGCCAGGTGACGACGGCGAACGCGCCGATGTTCATGAACGCGTAGGCGAACAGGTAGTAGAGCACCGACGAGACCGAGCGGTCGTCGCCGGCCTGGGTTGCGCCGAACGCCGCCAGGCCGGCCAGCACGTAGCCGGTGTGGCCGATCGACGAGTAGGCCAGCATGCGCTTCACGTCGCGCTGGGTGATGGCGACGATGTTGCCGAACCCCATCGTGATCAGCGCCAGGATGGCGATGATCGTCACCCACTCGTCGCGCATCGGCGCCAGCGCCTGGGGGAAGACACGGATCATCGCCGCGAACCCTGCCACCTTCGGAATCACCGACATGTAGGCCGAGACCGGCGTCGGCGCGCCCTGGTAGGCGTCGGGTGTCCACATGTGGAACGGCACGGCCGCGACCTTGAAGCCCAGCCCGACCATCAGCAGCAGCAGCGCGAAGAGCAGCGACGGCTCGATGTCGCCGTCGGTGACGACGCCGGAGAGCGCGGCCGCGATGCCATCGAGGTTCGTCGTGCCGGTCGCGCCGTAGACCCAAGCCATACCGTAGATCAGGATGGCCGAGGCGAACAGCCCCAGCAGGAAGTACTTCAGCGCGCCCTCGAGCGACGTCAGCCGCCGCCGGGCGAAGCCGGTTAGCGCGTAGATGGCCAGCGAGCCCATCTCGATGCCGATGTAGACCATCAGCAGGTCGCCGGCCGCGCCGACGATCATTGCGCCGAGCGTCGAGAAGGCCAGCAGCACGTAGTACTCCGGCAGCGGCATGCCGCCGGCCTCGACGTCCTTCTCTAGGTAGCCGTCCGAGATCATCACCGACAGGATCGCGCCGGTCAGCGCGATGAGGTTGACGAAGACACTGACGTCGTCCGCCCGGAACATGCCGTTGAACGTGGTCCGGTTGACGCCGATGTAGAAGAAGTTCGCCACCAGCGCGGCGCCGAAGCCGACCAGCGTCAGCCAGGTCAACGTCCGGTGCTGGGAACGGTCCAGCAAGAGGTCGCCCAGCAGCAGCAGCAGCGCCGTGCCGAGCACGATCAACTGCGGGATGATCAGCGTCACGTCCGGGTTGATGTGCGGGAAGAGCTGCGTAACCGTCTCCACGTGTCCCCCTGTTGGATCTACTCACCATAGCCGTCCGGCCTGGTCGCCGGTCGACCGAGCATCCCGCGCCTAGACCCCGATGCTGCCGTACGCCTGAAGGACGGCTTCCAGCGTCCTTTGCATGATGTCCATAAACGGTCCCGGCCAGACCCCGAGGATGACCGTCAGGATCAGCAGCGGCACCAGGGACGTCAACTCGCGCGTGTCGAGGTCGGGCCAGGCGATCCGCCCATGCCCGGCGGCGTGCGCGTCCGCTCCGGAGCCGCCCGAGACGGCCGGCAGGCCGTGGGCATCCCCATGCCCGTGTCCGTAGCCCGCTCGCTCGAGCATCGCCACCTCTTCGGGCGTCAGCTCGTTGTCGTGCGGGTCGGGCAGGTCCTCCGGCTGGCGCATGAAGACGACGCGCTGGTAGAGCCACATCATGTACCAGGCCGAGAGGACGACGACGAACATCGAGATCGCGCCGGCCCAGTAGTACTCGCGGAAGGCGCCCAGGATCGCCAGGAACTCGCCGACGAAGCCCGAGAGCCCCGGCAGGCCGAGCGATGCCAACATGAACACGCCG
>DAOKZM010000093.1:0-9677 GCA_035325665.1 Thermomicrobiales bacterium
GAGAGTGATGCGGCCATTGGGGGTGGCGATCGAGCAGACGCGGCGCTGGGTGAAGTGGCTGTCCGGCGAGGTCTGCTGGACGACGCACATCGCGGCGAAGTCAGGCAGGGTGTGGGGCGTCAACGTGAAGGCGTACTGCGGCTTCCAGCCGCCGCCGGGGCGGCGCTCCTCGAGGAACAAGTCCTCGCCGGCAGCGACGACGCGATAGTGACGGTCCGCGTCGGGTTGCTCCAGACCGGTGGCGAGTCGGAGCGGGGCGCGGAACGAGTCGCCGAAGCCGACGTCGGCCAGCCACGGCTCGTCGAGGTCAACCCGCAACAGCAGGTGGTCGAACTCGGGGCCGAAGGCGCTGTCGCCCCGGCTGACGCGGGCCGAGAGGAGCGTGACTACATAGCCGAGCTGGTCGAGGAGCGCGGCGAAGAGGCCGTTCAGCTCGTAGCAGAAGCCGCCGCGGCGCTGGCGGACGATCTTGTCCTCGATCCGGGGCAGGTCGAGGGTGATCGAGACGCCGCGGTGGATGTCGAGGTTCTCGAACGGGACAGTGTAGTGATGCTGGAGATGGAGGGCGCGGAGGTCCTCCGCGGACGGCGTCAGGCTGCGATCGTAGCCAATGCGGCGCAGATAGCGCTCACCGTCGAGAACTGCGGCATGGAGCGATGCGGGCATCGGCATCTCCTCGTTGCGCGGTCCGGCGACATCGTCGTCGCCCACCGCTACGATAGCGGATGGTCGCCGCGGCGACATCCGACGAATCGCGCAGATTGGACCGGACGGAGAGTACCGATGGCTGATGAACGCGCTCGCCTCGTCGTCGCCGTTCACGTCTTCCTGATCGAGCGCGGACGCGTGTTGCTATTGCGTCGTGCCGGGACGGGCTGGGGCGACGGTCAGTATAGCGTGATCGCCGGTCATCTCGACGGTGGCGAGACGGTGCTGGCCGCGGCGGCGCGCGAGGCGCGTGAGGAGGCCGGGATCGACCTTGATCCAGCCGCCACGACGGTCGTCGGAGTCATGCACCGGAGGTCGGACGACGAGCGCATCGACTTCTTCGTCGAGACGACGGCGTGGCGCGGCGAGCCTCATAACCTCGAGCTGGACAAGTGCGACGATCTGCGCTGGTTCTCGCTGGACGCGCTGCCCAGCAACGTCGTGCCCTACGTCCGGCGAGCCATCGAAAACGCGCGCGAGGGCGTCTGGTTCGACAGTTTCGGATGGAGCTCGACGGACGGCTAGCTCGCGATCCTTCCGGCCTGCTGCTCTTTGACCAGCTCGCCGAGGATGGCGATACCCTTCTGGATCTCGGCGTCGTCGTTGAACGAGTAGGAGAGGCGGACGTTCTGCTCGCCGCCGCCGTTGGCGAAGAACATAACGCCTTGGCTGACGCCGACGCCGCGCTTCATCGCCGCCTCGGCCAGCGGGGCGCAGGCGACACCCTCCGGCAGGGTCAGCCAGATGAAGAAGCCGCCGGCCGGCGTCGTCCAGGTCGCGCCCTCCGGCATATGCTCCTCCAGCGCGGCGAGCATGACGTCGCGACGGTGCTTGTAGAGCGGCCGCAGCTCGGAGATGTGCTCCTGCAGCGCGCCGGAGCCGCAGAACTGGGCAGCGACGTAGCTGGTGAAGGCGTTCGAGCCGGAGTCGCTCTTCATCCCGGTCAGGCGGGAGATGACGTTCGGCGCGGCGACGCACCAGCCGAGGCGCATGCCGGCCGCCATCGTCTTGGAGAAGGTCCCGCAGTACATGACCAGGCCCTGGTCGTCGAGCGAATACATCGTCGGGACTTTCTCGCCGTCGAAGCGCAGGTCGAAGTAGGCGTCGTCCTCGAGGATCGGCAGCCCGTGCTTCTGGGCGAGGGCGACGAGCGCCTTGCGCCGTTCCGGCGAGTAGGTGATGCCGGAGGGGTTCTGGAAGGTCGGGACGCAGTAGAGCAGCTTGGCGCGCTTGCCCTCGGCCGCAACCTGCTCCAGCGTGCGCTCCAGCTCCTCGATGACGATGCCCTTATCGTCGAGCGGAACCTCGCGGATGTCGGCGCCGAGCGCCCTGGCCCGCCAGATGGCGCCCATGAACCAGGGGGCCTCGGCGATCATCACGTCGCCGGGGTTGAGGAAAAGCTCGAAGATGAGGGCCAGCGCCTGCGAGGAGCCGTTGGTGATCAGGATGTTCTCGACGCCGGCATGGATGCCCTGGTCGCGGGCCAGCTTCTGGCGCAGTTCGGTGACCAGCTCGGGGACGCCGGAGCCGAAGGCGTAGGCCAGCGCCCACTCGCCGTCACGTTCGAGGGCGATGCGGGTGGACTCGATGAGATCCTGGATCGGCAGCGAGGACGGGTCGGGGTAGCCGCCGCTGAAGGCGATGACGTCCGCCACCGCGCGCGGGTTGAAGCCGACCATGCCCGGCCGCGAGCGCTTGGCCTGCTCGGAGAACAGCTCCTCGATGTTGCCAGTGGTGGGTGTCGTCGCCATTCGCCCCTCCTCCATGATCCGAGATCAGCATCCGGGGACGATACACGGTGGCGGAGAAAACGGGAAGAGGGGATGACTGGACTTCCGAACATGACTCATCAGCAGGCCATCAAAGTGAGTCTGTCGCGCCGGCAACCGCTCTCGCGTCCTGCTATTCCGAGCCTTGGCGAGGAGTCTCCCCAGCGTTCGCCTGTATCGAGCCGAGGGGAGATACTTCGTGTGCGCGATCAGTAGTTCGCTCCGCTGATTCTGTCGGGACGGTAGCCTGCGCCTTGTCCTGTCGTTCTGAACGCAGCGAACGGGAAGGAACGGATTCTTCGCTGCGTTCAGAACGACAGGACCCGGGGGCGGTCGCCAACGCGACAGAATCACCAAGATAGCCCACCCGCGACGACGGCAGGCGACGATGGCCACCGGCCTCCAGGCGCACCGTGGCCACTACTGCGGCTGTTGGCCGATCCTTACCGCAAGCTCCGCCACCTTCTCGGCTGCCTGGCGCGCGCCCGGAATCCCGACGGTGACGTACGCGGCCTGAGCTGCGGTTGTCGCCGCCTCCTTCGGTGTGTGTTTCCCCATCGCCGCGGCAACCGCGGCCGGCACGGTGACGTTGATGATCGAGTTGCCGGCCAGCAGCAGCTCCGACATGACGGCGGCGGCCAACGGCGCCGCCCAGGCGACATCCTCGCGCTCGCCCTGCGCCATTGCCGGGATCACGTCGTGAACGAACCCCTCCATTCGGGCCGTCTGGCCGTCGACGCTCACCTCCACATCGGCGAGCGCATCGAAGGCCCAGAAGTTCGTGACACGGCGACTGGTGCGGCGCGCCGCGGGGGCCAGCTTGGTGACGCGGACGGTCACATCCTTGCCGAGCATGCTGCTGAAGATGGCGTTGCAGTTCGCCTCGACGGTCTCCTGACGCTCCTGGTCGAGATCACGAACGACATCGGCCAGCGACTTTCCGGCCGACAGCTCGGAGTACGTCCGGACGGCGCGCTGATACAGCGCATTGACCCGGGCAGGCTCGGTCGCCAGGATGAGGGTGTCGGTTACCGGACCGCCGTGTACTTCGGCTGCCTTGCGTGACACAGTGTTTATCGACATCAGCGCCACTTCTGGGTCGAAGGAGCTGGCGCCGCGCTCCTGAGCGATCGCGTCGGCGACGGCGGCCTGATCCCCCTGCTGCGCCAGCAACGCCTTCATCGCGACGATGGCGTAGGCGCAGACGTGTCCTAGGGGCGGGTTCACAGCGCCGCCGGAGGAGCCGGCGATGCCCTCCTGGAAGGCGCTGATGATTTCGTCCAGCGCCATCATGCCGATGACCGAGGGGCCACCGACGTCCTTCAGGATCAGCCCCAGATCGCCGATGACGCGAGCGGTGTCGTACTCCTCGCCGGTCACCTTGATGTGGAGCTTCGCCGGCAACCCGGCAGTCTCCGCCGCGGTCTTGCCGACCAGGTAGGCGGGGTTCACCTTCCCGTAGGCGCCGTGCTCCTCGGCCACCTCGGCATCGGGGTGGATGATCTCGAGGATGGCAGCCGCGCCAAGGAGCGCCGCCGTGAACGGGTGGGGATGAATGCCGGCGCCGTCCATAGCGTCCAGCATGGCCTGCGTGCCGATGCGCGCGCCGTTGGCTGCCATCTGTGGCCAGATGACGTCCTCGCCGAGGGCGCTGTGGCCGTAGATCGGCCCGCCGCCGATGTTGGGGGGCAGGCTCCGGCCGCTTACCGGACTGAGCTTTCCCTCCATCATCGCCTGGTAGATCGCCTGTACGGCGGCGAAGCCGGAGATCTTGTTGTTCATCTTCGCGGTCGGGATGGCCACTACCCCGCAGCGATCGACCTTCGCGATCATGCGGGCGGTCGCGCCGAGCTTCCGGTTGCCGGCCGGAATGCCGACCTGCGCCTGGGCGCCGGCCAGGTACAGCGTGACGGCGCTCAGCAACGCCGCGTTCGCCCCATCCGCGCCGGCCTTCGTGGCGGCGGCGATAGCCTTGGCCAGGACGTCCTCGACCGGCTGATGCCGGACGTTGGCGAACTTGACCGAGATATCAACGCCCCGCAGAAGCTCCTGCGTCACGACGTTCGCGATGGCAATAACGGAGATGTTGAGCATGCCGTGACCGGCGGCGAGGGCCTCGATTCGGTCGCTGGTCAGCCAGTTGACGTTGGCCGTGGCGGCCATAACCCCCGCCACGACGGCCCTGTCAGTGGAAGGTCCGGCGTCGGTGCTGGTCGTTGCGTTCGCCATCGTGCTCCTCCAATATTTCCTGCCTCAGACACGACGGTGATCACGTCCCGAGATGCTCGGGCATCATCGTGTGTGTTCGCTGGCTCACCTCCTTTGTGCGGATGCCAGAGCATGATGGCGCAGGTCGATAGTCGCTTCGCCTTGGTCCTGAAGGGCCTCGCCGGCCAGGCGCACCACTTCGTAGAGCGGCAGCCAGAGGCCATGCTCCCGGCGGAGCCGATCCCTCAGCGCAGCGCACGAGCGGTACTCCGGCCGCGCCGTCGCCCCGTCCGCGGCGACGCGCTTGCCGGACACCTCCTCCTGGAGCGTGCCGGTCGGAGTCAGGATGGTCAGGCGACGGGTGACGATCTCGGTCCGCAGATGGACATGCTGCGTCGCCAGACGGTGCCAGCCGGTGACACCCAGCTCGACTGCGACAACCCGCTCGACTGCCTCCAGCTTGCCGGGCAGCACGTCGATCATGATCAAGCTCCCGGGTCGGCCCTTCTTCGTCAGTGTGGAGAGGATCTGGACGTTGGAGGCCCCGGCGGCGTAGAGCTGTTCGAGGGCATCGCCGAGCAGCTCGCCGGACAGGTGATCCACCTGCACGAACAGGAGATTTCCCGGCTGCTCGCCCAGGTTCATGCCGACATGGGGGATCATCACTCGCCGGCTTCCTTTCCGTCTGGCGTGCCTCTGAGTGGGAGAGTCAACGACATTATAGACATCGCGGTGAACTCCGCCGCCCAGCACTGGTTAGGAGCGTCAGCGACGAACCACTGAGGGATGGGAGCGGGGCGAACCTCGCGTTCGCCCCGAGGAGTGACCGCGTCATGGTGGTTACGGCAGGGTGGGGATGGGACCACCGTTGAGCGTGAAGGTGACGGAGGAGATGCCGGGGAACTGGAGGACGGCAGCTTCGAGCTGCGCCTCGGTCCGCGGCTCGTCGCAGACGCCGCCGACCGTCCATTGCCCGGTCAGGTCGACGGTCGCCGCGCCAGCGGCGATGGTGACGCTCCCGACGTCGAGGTTGGACTGATGGAACGCATTGTAGAGTCCGCTCTGGCCGTAGTAGGCGTCGTTCTGGGCGAACAACTTCTGGAGCGCGTTGCTGATCTTCGCCTCGACGGTCTGGCTCTTCTCGATCTGGGTCGAGACCTCGACGAGGCTGTCGCCGCAGCCGACCGGGCCGCCGTCGTTCAGCGAGAGGAAGAACAGTGAGACGGTCTCGGTGGTGTAGCGCCAGCGATAGTAGTGCTGGCCGACGTTGCCGGCCTCGACCTGCCAGCCGGCCGCGTTGCCGGGGGTGTAGGTCAGGCAGCGGCGCTCGAAGCACTGCCAGAGGACGTCCTGCGGCATGTCGCCGACGGTGACCTCCGACCAGTAGGCCTCGGTGATCGGCAGGCCGGTGGCGTAGTACGGGTCCGCGAACAGGTGACCGGTGATGGTGGCGCTGGACTGGGTGTCGTAGATCGGGCCGACCGAATTCATGAACTCCCAGAAGACGGAGGCGACGCGGTGGTCGGTCGGCTCGGAGAGCGGTCCGGCGGTGACGCCCGCCGCGACGAGGGACGGGTCGTGCGTCATCGTGCCATCGCCGGCCAGGCGGGTGGTCAGCGCTGAGCCGGCGGCCGGCGGGAGGACGTCGCGCAGGCCGAGGCTGTGGATGTCGGCGTAGGTCGGGCCGGGCGAATCCGGGTCGCCAGCGATCGGGATGTCGGCCGGCTCGGGGGAGACATCGAACGTGGCGTCGCCGGTCTGGTACCAGCCCTCGACCATCTCGACGACGAGCAGGCCGTTGGTCACGTACCAGACCGAGCCCATGTCGCCGGCCGGGTTGTTGATCTCCATCCGGCTCTTGTCGAAGTATTGAACCCAGCGGTTGTTCGCGGGCGACTCCGCGTAAGGCTCCTGCATGATCTGGGTGTAGGGGCTGGGACCCCACATCCAGGTGCGGCTGACAGCGAGGTCGGCGACCGGCTTGTCGGTGCGCGCCCAGGTGCGTTGGAAGGCGTCGGAACCGAACGGGTGGGTCTCGTCGCTCTCGTGATAGGCGGCGGCCGGCGCGGCGACGGCCAGCAGCATCGTCAGCGCGGCGACCAGGGTCAGGATCGGTTTCACCAACACACGCTCCCTTCGAGACTGTACGTACGGTAGATGATAAGGGCGGGGTGGGGTGGATGGTTACGGGTATGCTACGGAGGGATGAGGGATGAGGGCCTCGGGGTCACTCGTAACGGCGAAGGAGGTTGCGGATGGCGATCCGGCTGATGCCGCACCAGTTCACGGCCGAGGAGTACCACCGGATGGCGGCGGCCGGCATCCTGGGCGAGGACGACCGGGTCGAGCTGATTGACGGCGAGGTGATCGACATGACGCCGATCGGCGGCGAGCACGTCGCCTGCGTGACGCGGCTCACCCGGTTATTGTCGCGGATGGTCGGGGACGATGCCTGGGTGAGTGTGCAGAGTCCGGTCCGGCTCGGACCGCGCTCGGAACCGCAGCCGGACGTCGCCGTCCTCTCCCGGTTGCCTGATGGCCACGAGCCGCCAGTGGCGGCGGACGCACTGCTGCTGGTCGAGGTCGCCGATACCTCGCTCGTCTACGACCTGAACACCAAGGCGCCGCTCTACGCGATGGCCGGTATCCCCGAGGTCTGGGTCGTCTCGCTCGTCCGCGGGGAGGTGATCCGCCACGCCGGGCCGCGCGGCGGTGGCTGGGAGCGCGTTGAGACATTGCGCGGGGACGACCGGCTTGTGGCCGAGCGGTTGCCCGCCGTGGGGCTCACCGTTGCCGAGCTCTTCCCGACGACGGACTAGCCGCATGCCGATCTACGTCTACGCCTGCCCGGAGTGCGACGTGCTGGTCGAGGAGCGCCGGCCGATGGGGGCGGCCGACTTTCCGCCAGTCGAGTGTCCGGTTTGCCACGGGCTGTGCGAGCGGCAGATGACAGCGCCGAGCATCAACCGGGGCGCAGTGGCGGCGGAGGACGTTGCCGGGCCGAAGGCCGGCCACCCGCCGGGCTGCCCGTGTTGCGCCGACCTGCGCTATCCTGCCGGCTGAGGCGTCTGGCGGACCCGGCGAGAAGGGGGCAACGATGACCGGTGGGTACCCGGACGGGACGATCGAGCAAATGCCCCGCAACCAGCTGCGCGCGCTCCAGTCGGAGCGGCTGCAGTCGATCGTGCGCTGGGCCTACGACCGGTCGCTGTTCTACAAGCAGCGCTTCGACGAGTACGGCGTTGACCCGCGCTCGATTCAGAGCGTGGACGACCTGACCGACCTGCCGTTCACCGTCAAGGGGGACTTCCGCGAGCACTACCCGCTGGGGATGCTGGCGGCGCCGCGCGAACAGCTGGCGCGGGTCCAGGCGTCGTCCGGCACGCGGGGCAAATTGACGGTCGTGGCCTATACGAAGCGGGACGTCGAGACGTGGGCGGAGGTCTGCGCGCGGTCGCTGGCGCTGGCCGGCGCGCGGCCAGGAGATACGGTCCAGAACGCCTATGGCTACGGGCTGTTCACCGGCGGGCTGGGGCTGCACTACGGGGCGGAACGGCTGGGGGCGACGGTCATTCCGATGTCAGGCGGCAACACGCTGCGCCAGGTGACGCTGCTGCGCGACCTGGGGGCGCAGGTGCTGTGCTGCACGCCCTCGTATGCGCTGATCATCGCCGAGGTGCTGGAGCGCGAGGGGATCACGACCGACGAGCTGGCGCTGCGCGTCGGCGTCTTTGGCGCGGAGCCGTGGTCGGAGGCGATCCGGCTGGAGGTCGAGGAGCGGCTGGGCATCCACGCGGTCGACATCTACGGGCTCAGTGAGGTGATCGGTCCCGGCGTCGCCTGCGAGTGCGTCGAGGCGCGCGACGGGCTACACCTGATGGAGGACCACTTCCTGGCCGAGGTCGTCAACCCGGCGACCGGCGAGCCGGCGCCGGACGGCGAGTTCGGCGAGTTGGTGCTGACGACCCTCACCAAGGAGGCGATGCCGGTCATCCGCTACCGGACCGGCGACATCTCGGCGATCGTGGACGAGCCGTGCAGCTGCGGACGGACGCACCGGCGGATGGCGCGGCTGCGGGGGCGGATCGACGACATGATCGTGCTGCACGGGGTCAACGTCTACCCGTCGGAGGTCGAAGCGACGCTGCTCGGCTTCGACGAGATCGCGCCGTTCTACCAGATCGTCCTCGACCGCGACTCGGGCCGGGAGACGGTCGAGGTGCAGGCCGAGATCACCCCGCAGTACAGTGAGGCGGCGATCGATGCCGACATGCAGATCCTGGCTGCCCAGATCACCCGGCTGCTGAAGAGCCGGTTCGACCTGACGATGCGGGTGCGCCTGCTCCAGCCGGGCGAGCTGGGCCGGATCGAAGCCGGCAAGGCGATCCGCGTTGTCGACCGCCGCACCGGCTAGCGATCCAGAAGGGAGGCCCGACCGTGGTGGAGCTGGAATCCGACGTCCTGGTCGCCGAGCAGAAGGGCGCGGTGCTCGTCGTCACGCTCGACCGGCCGGACACGCTGAACGCGCTGAACCGGCCGCTGCTGCTCGACCTGCGAAAGGCGTTCGAGCTAGCGGCGGCGGACGACAGCGTGCGCTGTGTGGTGCTGACTGGCGCCGGCCGGGGGTTCTGCTCGGGGGCCGACCTGTCGGATCTGCGCGGGCAGTACGACGGGCCGGAACCACCAGCGCTGGGAGCCTATGTCCGCGAGCTGTACAGCCCGCTGGTGCTGGCGATCCGGGGCATCGAGAAGCCGGTGATCGCGGCGCTGAACGGGATAGCGGCCGGGGCGGGGGCCAGCCTGGCGCTCGCCTGCGACCTGCGGATCGCCTCCGACCGGGCCAGCAACGCCGAGCTGTTCGTCAAGATCGGGCTGATCCCCGATACCGGCGGGGGGATTATTTTGCCGCTGCGGGGGGGGGTGGGGAAGGGGGGCGGGGGGGGGGTTACCGGGGGGGGGGGTGGGGGGGGGGGGGGGGGGGGGGGTGGGGGG
>DAOKZM010000094.1:0-2178 GCA_035325665.1 Thermomicrobiales bacterium
GGCGGGCGATCATCGGCGTGCTGTCTCCAACGTGGCAAAAGCCCACCCGCTGCCGGGTGGGCCTACCAGGATCATCGTCGCTGCCGCTACTTGTTCAGTGTTGGCTTGCGCTCGTCGCTGACTGAGAGCTGGTGGCGGCCCTTGCGGCGGCGCGCCGCCAGGACGGCCCGGCCGCCCCGCGACTTCATCCGCTTCATGAAGCCGTGCTCGCGCTTCCGCGGGATGCGCTTCGGCTGGTAGGTCCTCTTCGGCATCTGGATTCCCCTCCGTCACCGGGTCGTCTTCAAGAGAAACGGCCCCAGCAACGCACCGCTCGTGCTCGACGGAGGCCAACCGTTAGTCTACGAAATCGCGCTCCTGGCTGTCAAAGCGACAATACGTCCTCGTAGATCTCGTCGAGCGTCAGCGTAAGCTCCGGACAGGGAATCGGCACGACACCTTCTCCGGAGACCTCGGCCTGCCACCATGCCCCCTGCTCATCACGCCACTGCCGCGCCACGCGTCGCTGGTCCTGGTAGACCATCAGATAGGCACGCAGACTCTCGATCCGCCGGTAAGCGAGCAGTTTCTCGCGGCGGTCGATCCCCTCAGTGGATGCCGACAGCACCTCCACGATGAGACAGGGGCGTTCCTTGACGTATGGATCGTCGTCGCTATCGTCACAGACGACCATGATGTCGGGGTAGTAGATAACGTCCGCCGCAGCCCGCAACTTCACGTCCCCGACGAGGGTACGGCAGCCGGTGCCGCGTGCGGCGGTTCGCAGGATGGTGACGAGGGTGGCCACGATTAGGTTATGACGCTCGCTTGTACCGGCGTGGGGCTACAACTCGCCGCCCGCGTATTCGTGGCGCACGCTGCTCTGTTCCTCCAGTTGGAGGTACTCCTCGACGGTGAGTAGCCGGTGCGGTGTGGCAGCATTCATGGCACGAAGTATAGCGCGGATAGTCGCGCCTCGAACCGACGCGGAGTACCAGCCATACTGATGACCGACGCAGCACGACCGATCACCCCACGGCGTCTGGCCCGGATGCGCGGCGCGCTGGAGCGCCGCCAGCCCGACCTCACGATCGTCATCGAGGACGTCCACGACCCGCACAACGTCAGCGCGATGCTGCGCTCGTGCGACGCGGTCGGGGTGGCCGGCGCGCACCTGGTCTACGCCATCGAAGAGCGGCCAGAGCTGAGCAAGGGCGTCTCCGCCAGCGCCCAGCGCTGGCTCGATCTGCAGTCGCACGAGTCGGTCTCGGCCTGCTACGCGGCGCTCCGCGAGCAGGGATTCGCGATCTACGCCACGTCGCTGACCCACGACGCAACCGATCTGTACGACCTCGACCTGACCTCCCCGGTCGCCATCCTCTTCGGCAATGAGACACGCGGCGCCAGCGCCGACGCGGTTGCGCTGGCCGACGGATGCGTCTATATCCCGATGATGGGGATGGTCGAGTCGCTGAACGTCTCGGTCGCCTGCGCGGTGACACTCTATGAGGCGCTGCGCCAGCGGCGGTCGACCGGCCGCTACGGCAGTCCGGCCCTCCCACCCGACGAGGTCGATGCCCGGCTGCGATCCTGGCTGTTGCGCGACGGTCGCGATCCGGAGGCGGTGACGCAGGAGATCGACTCCGGTCCGGTTCGAGCGCGGAACCGCTCGGCGCACCGCGGCGCGGCGAGCTAGTCGGAGTCGCTGGTGTCGTCGGGCTTAACGCGCGGTGCCCGCGTGTCGATGCGTTTCTCGATCGGTCGGATCAGCCCGAGGATCACGACTGTGAGAACGACGCTGCCTCCGGCCAGGAGGTAGTAGCCCGAGCCGCAGGCCAGCCCGATCGCGGCGGCCACCCAGAGTCCCGCCGCGGTCGTTAGCCCACGCACGCGCGACTCCCGGCGAAAGATGATCCCACCGCCGAGGAAGCCGACTCCGGTGACGATCGTCGAGGCGATACGTGTAGGGTCGAGCCTAGTGGCCACTCCCGGCTCGGCGAAGTCGTGGACGATCAGGATCGAGCTGACCATGAACAGCGCCGCGCCGAGGGAGACGAGCATGTGCGTCCGTAGACCGGCGCTCTTGTCCAGCGTCTCGCGCTCGTAGCCAATGACGCCACCGAGGATGGCGGCGATCCCGATTCGGAGGAGCGCCTCCCACTGCGTCAGGTCCATCGTTCTCCCTCCGCGGGCAGGACG
>DAOKZM010000094.1:2188-9599 GCA_035325665.1 Thermomicrobiales bacterium
AGAAGCTCAGAGGGTTGCCCCCGTCGCGTCCGGAAGCGGGCGGGACGACGATGCGGTCAGCTCGCGCAGCCGGCTGACGAGCTCCTCACGGTCGACTGGTTCGGCGATGATATCCGATGCGCCAGCCGCAACGAGCGCGGCCTCGTCCAGCGGCTCGGCGCTAGCCAGGACGACGACCGGGATCTGCTCGGTGCCAGGGTATTCGCGGAGCTGGTGCAGCACAGCCTGGGCATCGAGGCGGCCGAGATCCGCGTCGATGATGACCGCATCCGGCAGCGTCTCGATCGTACGCACGATCGCCGTCAGCCCGTCGCGCGTTTGGGCGACGGAGAAGCCCGCCTCAGTCAGCGTATCCTCCAAGAACGCGCCGCGCGCGTCGTCGTTGACCCCGAGCAGGACGCGGCCGAGGCTCCGAGGCAGAGCCTCTCCTTGCGGGAGCAGATCACGAACGGTGTTGACGACATGGTCCGGGCCGGCGTCGGCACGCAGCATGACGATGGGACGGGTCGTCGCCGGCCCGGGCTGCGGCGGACCGCCGACGACCACGACCGGCGTGTCGGCGAGCTCCGGCACGGCGTCGAGGTCGGCGAGGACGCTATGCAGCCCGGGCCGGGAGGCCTGCGGCCGGATGACGATGACTGCTGGCTGATGAAGCTCGGCCTCACCGACGATCGCTCGCACCGTCTGGGTGCGCGGATACGCCGGCCGGGTCGGGATGCCCGCCAGTCCCTCGGTCCAGGCGCGGCGGTCGCGCGGGTCGGCGGTCGCGACGAGGACGACGGCTGGCTCGTCGGCGCCGCTGCCTGCTCCGGAGAGCCGGGCGACCGGCAGGGTGAAGCGGACGGTCGTCCCGACGCCCGGTCGGCTCGCGGCGGTGATCCGCCCACCGTGTCGCTCGACCAGCAGTCGGGCGATCGCCAGCCCCAGCCCCGTCCCGCTGGTTTCGCGCACCGCCCGCTGCGCGACCCGATAGAACTTGGTGAACACGTGCGGCAGCGCGTCGGCCGGGATGCCGATGCCGGTATCGGAGACGCTTACGGCTACGTGGCTGTCCAGCAGCTCGGTGCGCACGGTGATCCAGCCGCCAGCGGGTGTGTACTTGCAGGCGTTCGCCAGCAAGTTAGTCAGGATCTGTGAGAGCCGCGCCTCGTCGGCGTAGATCGGCGGCACCCGCTCGTCCATCTCCACCAGAATATTGTGCTGCTTCGCGTCGATCATCGGCCGTAGGCTGGCGATCGCTGACTGGATGGCAGCGGCCAGGTCGGTCGCGGTCGGGTCGAGCTGAATCCGGCCCGATTCGATCCGCGAGATGTCGAGCATGTCGTTAACCAAGTCCACCAGCCGGTCGGCGTTGGCCTGGACGACCGTGAGAAGTTCGCGCTGCTGGTCGCTCACCCAGCCGGCGTCGCCGTCGAGGATCAGGTCAGTGAACCCCTTGATCGCCGTCATCGGAGTGCGCAGCTCGTGAGAGACTACCGAGATGAACTCGTTGCGCGCCTCGTCCATCCGGACCGTCTCGGTCACGTCGCGTAGCAGCCAGACCGACCCGGCCCGCCGACGCCGGCCGTCGTCCGCCCTGAGCGGGCTGACGATCGTGCTGACGACACGCTCGCCGAGCTGGCGAACGACGGATTGCGGGTTGTCCTGCTGGTGGAGGTTTGGCAGCAGCCGGATTTCGGCCTGGCTCAGGAGCCCCAGGTCGGTGGCGGGCGCCCCGACCGCATCCGACGCCTGGACATCGAAGAGCCGGCAGGCGGCCGGATTGATCTCCGTTACGACCCCCTCGGAGTCGAGCACGACGATTCCCTCATTGGCGCTCTCGAAGATCGTGGCGTAGCGTTCGCTGTCCTGGGCATCCCTGGCGGCAACGCCCGTTCTCGCTATGCGTCGCCACACGATCCACGCAACCAACAGCGCCGCGACGATAGTCGCGATGATGCCGATCAGGAGCGAGAACGGGTCGAGACCGTCGATGCTGACGGCGAGCAGCGCGCCGTCGCCGATACCTTGGCTGTGGTGCGAAATCGTTGCGGCTGCCCAGTGCTTCACCGAAGGTTCCTGCCCCCCGACTCGATGGCGTCGTCTCTCGCCCTGGGCGCCTGACATCCGCCCGGCCGGGAGCCGTCAGAGGTGATGATATAGTGTTGGGACAACTCTCCGTAGCACGTCGGCGTGCCCGTGAAAAGACGTACCCGTATCAGATGAGCCAGCCCGGCACCATCGCCGACTTCGGTCGGCGTATCATCGACAATGTAGATCAGGTGATCGTCGGGAAGCGCGACGTCAGCGAGCTGGTCCTCGTCGCGTTGCTCTGCGAGGGGCATGTGCTGCTCGAGGATGTCCCCGGCGTCGGCAAGACGACGCTTGCCCGTTCGATCGCGCGCTCGATTGGTGGCGAGCTGCGGCGCGTCCAGTTCACGCCCGATCTCCTGCCGTCGGACATCTCGGGCCTGAGCTACTTCAACCAGAAGCTTGGCGACTTCGTCTTCCGCGCCGGTCCCGTCTTCACCAACGTGCTGCTCGCGGACGAGATCAACCGCGCGACGCCGCGCACGCAATCGGCGCTGCTCGAGGCCATGGAAGAGCGCACCGTCACCATTGACGGCGAGACCATGCCGCTGCCGCGCCCCTTCCTCGTTCTGGCGACCGAGAATCCGATCGAGCTGGAAGGCACCTTCCCGCTACCCGAGGCGCAGCTCGACCGCTTCCTATTGCGGATCACCGTCGGCTATCCGGACGCCGATCAGGAGGACGAGATGCTGGTCCGGCTGCAGCACGAGCATCCACTGGACTCGCTCCAGCCGGTCGCCACGCCCGACGAACTCATCGTCGCGGCGCGACAGGTCCGCGACGTCCACGTCGAGCCGGAGCTGCGGACGTACATCGTTGCCCTGGTCCGGGCGACCCGCGAGCACGACGCAATCGAGCTGGGGGTCAGCCCGCGCGGGACGCTAGCGCTCTTCCGCGCCGCCCAGGCGCTGGCGGCCTTGCGCGGCCGCGAGTACGCGACGCCGGACGACATCAAAACGGTCGTCCCACCCGTCCTGAACCACCGGCTGCTGCTCTCGCCCGACGCGCGGCTGCGCGGCCGGACGACGCCGAGCATTCTCGATGAGATCCTGGAATCCCTCCGCGTTCCTGTCGAGCTTGCCTGAGCGGCTCGGCGGGGGTGACGACGGCGCGCCGGCCCGGGTCGGACGGGCGCGCTCGCTGTTCTTCAGCAGCGCCTGGCTCTGGACTGCCGCCGCACTCATCCTGCTCGGCATGGCGCTGCGCGAGCGAGCGCCAACCCTGCTCGGGCTGCTGACGCTCGTCACAGCCGGCGGCGCCTGGCTGTGGGCGCGGATGTCGCTCAACGGCGTCGTCGTCACCCGCACGATCGAGACGGAGCGGCTCTTCCCCGGCGAGGTAGCCTCCTTCCGGGTCAGCGTCGTCAACCGCAAGCTCCTGCCGCTCGCCTGGCTGGACATCCACGACCAACTGCCGGACGACCTGCGGATCATTGAGCAGCCGAGCGTGCCGAGCGGCGTACCCGGCCGCGATGTCCTCCAGATCACGACCGCGATGCGCTGGTACGAGCGGGTCAGCTGGACGTTTCACGTCCGCTGCCCGGTCCGCGGCCAGTTCGTGTTCGGGCCGACCCAGTTGCGGTCTGGCGACCTGTTCGGGTTTTTCACTGCCAACCGGGCGCTCGACAACTTCGCCTCGCTGCTCGTCTACCCGCGCGTCGTGCCGCTGGAGGAGATCGGCATCCCACCGCGCCACCTGTTCGGCGACCAGCGCATCCGCCGCCAGATGGTGACCGATCCTTCGCGCATCGTCGGCGTGCGCGACTACCGCCGCGAGGACTCGTTTCGCCACGTCCACTGGAAGGCGAGCGCGCGAGTCGGCACGCTTCAGTCGAAGGTGTTCGAGCCATCCACCGAGATCCACTTCGGCGTCTTCCTCAACCTCGACACGTTTGAGCACTATTGGGAGGGGATCGACTACGAGCGGGCCGAGGACGCCATCACCGTCACCGCCTCGTTGGCGATCCACGCTCTCGACGCGCGCCAGACGGTTGGCGTCTACGCCAACGGGGTCAGCGGCGGGGCTGACCCGCCGCCGCGCGCCCGGCCCCGCCGCCGCCCCCGCCCGCGCGGGGGGGGGCCGACCCGGGTGGCCAAGCTGTCGCCGATCGCCTCGATCAACTTCGCCCGGCTCCTGCGCGCCGAGACATCGCGCTTCCCGATGGGCAGCACGGTGGTCGTCGTCACCGCGCTGGTGACCGATGCGACCGCCGCGGTGCTGGCCGATCTCCAGCAGGCCGGTCATCGGGTCGTCGTCGTCACGATCGACGAGGTCGAGATCCCGCCGATTCGCGGGTTGCTGATCTTCCGGCTCGATTCGGCCGGCATCGACACGCCGCGCAACACGCGGCGGCGCTACGCCATCCAGATGAACCCGGTCGCCCTGTCCGGGCTGGTCGAGCGGCAACGGGAGGCACGATGAGCGATCCGCCTCCGCCAACCTCACGCGAGCGGGTGATCCCGACGAACGTCAGCGACCTTATCCGCTCGCTCGACTGGCGTCTCGAGCTGCTCGGCATCTTCCTGGTGCTGGCCGAGTCGGCGCTTATCTACCTCGTGACCGGGCTTCTGCTCAGCGACCGCTCGCCGGACGCGCGCGTTCTCCCGGCCTGGATCGTCGTGTTGGTAATGCTCACGGCCTATCTCGTCCCGCGCCTGCTCGACGAATGGCGCGTCTGGGGGGCGCGCTACGAGGCGGTGATGGGTGGCGCGATCCTGGCGACGCTGCTCGTCGCGGTCAAGGCCGGCGTGTTTCCCAGCATCGCCTCCTGGGATGTCTCGTGGCTGCGGCAAGCGATTCGCGCGCTCGCCCTGCTCGACAGCGATGCCGTACGGCCGATCTGGGGCATCGTCGTCCTCGTCGCGTATGCCTGGTGGCGGGGCAGGACGCGTGATCTGCCGTCGGTCGATAGCGCCTACCTGATGCTCCGCGCCGGCAGCGCCGTCCTCGCGCTGCTGATCGTCATCGTCCTGGCGGCGTCCGACGCGGGAGATGAGGTCCACCAGCGGCTCAGCACCGCGACGGTGATGTTCTACGTCTGCGCGCTGGCCGCGATCGGGCTGGCCCGGCTGAAGCTGGAGGGGTTTCGGACCAGCTCGCCGCTCGGCCCGCGCTGGTTGGCGACGTTCGTCGCCCCGATCCTGACCATCCTGGGCATCGCGATCATCGGCGCCGGGATCTTCTCCCGCCAGTTTCTCGACACCGTCCTCTGGATGCTCTCGCCGCTGCTGCTTGTCCTCAATCTCATCTTCCAGGCCGTCATCCTGATCATGGCGGTGCTCGCCTACATCATCCTGACGCCGGTCGTCTGGCTAATCGGTGAACGCGACCCGATCTCGCGGACGCTCGCGACTCCGGGGCTTACCGACCAGCGCGGCGAGCTCGATCAGATCGGCGAGCGGGCGCTCGAGGTGCCCGACCCGATCCGCTATCTCGTCGCGGCGCTCATTCTCGTCGCGCTGCTGTCGCTCTTGACGAAGTTCGTCTTCCGCCGCCGGCGCCGTGAGCGGGCGCCGGTCGAGGAGGAGCGCGAGTCGGTCCTGGAGTGGGACGACATCCTCGGCTCGCTCGGCGCGCGGCTGCGCTCCCTATTCCGCCGCGAGCGCGAGGAGCCGGCCGACCCGCTGGCCCACCTGCGAGACGACCCGCGCTGGCAGTACACGCTGGCGATTCGGGAGAGCTGGCGACGGCTCGAGCGGCGCGGCGCGGAGCTCGGCCGCGGGCGACGGCCGGCCGAAACCGCCGACGAGTACCGGCCGGGGGTCAGCGCCCGGATCGACTCTGCCAGCGCTGGCCTCGCCGTCGCGATCATGACTGACCGCTATCGCGACGCGCGCTACAGCGGCGAGCCGGCGACGGCGGCGGATGCCGCCGAGGCCGAACGCGCCTGGCAGGAGATCGACGAGGCCGGCCACCCGCCCCACCATCGGCAGCACTAGTGCGGTACGCTTGTGACTGTAGTGATGTTATGTCGCGTATTGTCTGCTTGGACCCTTATGACCTTGAGTGATACCAGCCGGATTTCGACGCTCCCGGCGCCGCTTCCGGCCGATGCGCCGGCCGGCATCTACGTCCACGTGCCGTTCTGCCGGCACATCTGCCCCTACTGCGACTTCAACACCTATGCCGGCCAGGAGGACCGCATTCCGGCCTACGTGGATGCCGTCGTCCACGAGCTGGAGCTACGGGCCGGCGAGACGGCCGACGCGCCAACCCTCTACTTCGGCGGCGGCACGCCGTCTCTCCTCGCACCAGCGCAGGTCGCGCGCATCGTCGATGCGGCGGTCCGCTATCAGGGCCTTCGGCCGGACGCCGAGGTGTCGTTGGAGGCCAATCCAGAGACGCTGGACAAGCAGACGTTACGCGGCCTTCGCGCCGCCGGCGTCAACCGGCTGTCGATCGGCATCCAGTCGCAGCAGCGTGCCGGCCTGCGCGTCCTCGGACGCGGCCATACTGCAGCGACCGCCACCGACGCGTTGGCGACGGCGCGCCTCGCCGGCTTCGAGAATGTGAGCCTCGACTTCATCTACGGCTGGCCCGGCCAGTCGGCCGAGGGATGGGAGCGCGACCTGGCGACGATGCTGGCGTGGTCACCGGAGCATCTCTCGCTCTATGCGCTGATCGTCGAGCCGGGGACGCCGATGCAGTTGGCCGTCCGCCGCGGCATCCTCCGGCCACTCGACGACGACACCGTCGCCGACCGCTACGACCGGGCCGTCGAGGTCCTCGGCGCGGCCGGCTGGGAGCATTACGAGATCTCCAACTGGGCGCGCGAGTCGCGCTTTCGCTCTCGTCACAACCAGCTCTACTGGCAGAACGGGCCGTACCTCGGGATCGGCGCCGGAGCGTTCGGGACGGCGCGGGGCGAGCGCGTGAGCAACCACCTGCTGCCGGCTCGCTATATCGCTGACCTCGACGGCGGCCGGCTGCCGGTTGCCACCCGCGAGGCGATCGACGCCGAGACCGCGATGGCGGAGACGATGATGCTGGGCCTGCGGCTGTTGCGCGACGGCGTGTCCAACGCTGATTTCGCGCGCCGCCATGGCATCAGCATCACCGCCCGATTTCCCGACGCGGTCGAGCGCTTCGCCGGCCTTAGGCTGGTCGAGTGGGCCGACGGCCGGCTGCGCCTGACCAATCGCGGCACGCTGGTCGCCAACGAGGTCTGCGCCGCGTTCCTCCCCTGACCACCTGCTACCATCTGTCCGTCGGTTCGAACACACGGGGGCGTCTGGGTGAATCGCTGGGCAATGCGTCTCACGATCGTGCTCGTCGCCGCTGTGCTGGTGGCCTGTTCGGGGCCGAGCACACGCGACGGGACGCACGTCGCCGACCCGTCTCC
>DAOKZM010000095.1:0-3971 GCA_035325665.1 Thermomicrobiales bacterium
CCCCTCGCATTGCTCGCCGAAGAGGGAGACCTAGAGCAGGATGATCAGCAGGATGATGATCAGGATCAGGACCAGAAGACCGCCGCCGATATACATGCCGTCGAATTCCTCTCATTCAATGACGTCGGCAACCACGTCTCGACGTGTTTAACGAGGACGCAAAGCACGTGCCACGCCCGGTTACGCAATCGCGAAGGGGCCGGGGCGACGGTTACTCCGTCACCCCGGCCCCTCGTCGTGCTTCTCGCCCCGGTCCTAGAGCAGGATGATCAGCAGGATGATGATCAGAAGCAGGGTAATCAGTCCACCACCGATGTACACGCAAGATGTCCTTCCATGATCACGCTCTGATTGCGCACCTGGCGGCGGTCGTCCGCCGGCCACGGCCGGTAAGGCAATCGGCGTGCCACACCTGCCTCGCAGAGGCGAATCGCCCAGCCACGCGGTCGATTCCGCGCGGCTGGGCGATCGGAAGGATGGCAAGGCCCGCTACCCGGCGACGGCCGGAACCTTGGCCTTCTGGACGGCGGCGTTGAAGGCTGGGACGTCCGTCTCGACGACGGCGGCCAGCGCCTTTAGCTGCTCGCCGATCCGCTCAGCGAGGTTGTCGTACAAGTCGAACATCTGCTTCGTCGGCGCACTGTCGGACATCTGCAGCGCCCAGCCGAGCGAGGCGAGCTTGGTGTTGAGCTTGACCGGGTAGTTGAGCGTGTCCTGCATCGACTGCGCCTTAACCTGCAGCAGTTCGCCCTCGATCGCGTCGAGCTTGTCGCCAAGCTGCTTCGCGGCTGCCGCGATCGCCGCGCCCGACTCGCCATCCTTGGCGCGGGCCACCCACCCCTTGGCCTGCTCGCGCAGCGCGCGGATGCGGTTGACCGCCGTGTTCAGCTCGCCGTGCGTGTCGCGGATCTTCAGGCCCAGCGCGGTCTGGGCGGCGAAGTCCTCGACCGTCGCCTCCAGCCGCGGGTCGGGGACGACGGTGAACGGTTCTACAAAGGTCTCGCCACCGACCGTCAGGCGCGCCTGGTAGTTGCCGGGCGCGGCGAGCGGGCCGGCGACGCCGGGCTGGTCGCCTCCCTTGGTCGTGATCTTCTCGGCGTCGGCGTGGCACAGGTCCCAGACGAAGCGGTTCAGCCCAACCTTCGTCGGCAGCTTCGGCTGCTTGTCCTCCTCCTCGGGCGTGCCGAGTGGGGACGGGGCGTCGGCGCCCTGCGCCTGGCGGGCGTCGCTGGGCAGCTCCTCGCCGCCGCGCGCCTTCGCCGGGTCAACCTTGCTGGTGTACTCGCGGATGACGGCGCCGTCCGCGTCGAGGATCTCCAGCGTGATCGGCTCGGCCGGCTCCTCGGCCAGCGCGTAGTGGACCATCACGCCGTGAGGCGGGTTGTTGCCGGCGTCGATGAACGTCGCCTTCGTGCCGCCCTCGGGCGTCTTCTCCACCTCGTAGGCCGGGATCAGCCCGCCGACGAAGGCGTAGTTGCGGCCGGGAACCGGCGCGTGGCCGAAGCCCTTGAGTTGGCCCCAGCGCACCGTCTCGCGCGGGGCGAACAGGCGCGTCTGGCCGGCAGCGTCGCCCATCTGGCGCAGCGCCTCGAGGTCGTCGAGGATCCAGAAGCTGCGGCCGTGGGTGCCGACGACGAGCTCGTCCCCCTTGATGATCAGGTCGTGGACCGGCACGACCGGGAAGTTGCCGCCCAGCCGGCGCCAGGAGTCGCCTGCGTCCCATGAGACGTAGATGCCGGTCTCGGTGCCGGCGTAGAGCATGTTCTTGCGCTTCGGATCCTCGCGGACGACGCGGGTGAAGTCGTCGTTGGGGATGCCGTTGGTGATCTTCACCCAGGTCTTGCCGCCATCGGTGGTGCGGAAGAGGTAGGGGGCGAAGTCGTCCAGCTTGTAGCGCGTGGCGGCCAGCCATGCTGTCCGGTCGTCGTGCGGGCTAGCGTCGATCAGCGAGCAGAGCGCCCAGTCGGGCAGCCCCTCCGGCTGGGCCGCCTCCCACGTCTTGGCGTTGTCGCGGGTGACGTAGACCAGCCCGTCGTCCGAGCCGGACCAGATCACCCCCTCGGTGACGGGCGACTCGGCGATGGTGAAGACGGTGCCGTAGACCTCGGCGCCGGTGTTGTCCTTGGTGATCGGGCCGCCGGACGGGCCGAGAGTCTCGGGGTCGCCGCGGGTCAGGTCGTCGGAGATGACGTCCCACGACTGGCCCTCGTCGGACGAGCGGAAGATGACGTTGGCGCCGGTCATCAGGATGTCCGGGTTGTGGACCGAGAGGACGGTCGGCGAGGTCCAGTTGAAGCGGTACTTCATGTCCGCCGCGGCGTTGCCGAGGAAGTTCTCCGGCCAGACGCTGACGTTGCGCAACTGCCCGCGGCCGTGGTCATAGCGGGTCAGAAAACCTTGGTAGGAACCGGCGTAGACGACGTCCGGGTCGTCGGGCCGGATGGCGATGTAGCCCGACTCGCCGCCGCCGATCTCGTACCACTCCAGCATGGTGATGGCGTCGTAGTTCGAGCGGCTGGGCAGCGACATCGTCGTGTTGTCCTGCTGCGCGCCGTAGACGCGGTAGGGCGCCCGGGAGTCGGTGATCGTGTGATAGAACTCGCCGGTCGGCTGGTTATAGAGCGTGGACCAGGAGACGCCGCCGTTGAAGCTAACGGTGGCGCCGCCGTCGTTGCCGAGGATCATCCGGTCCGTGTTGGTCGGGTCAATCCACAGGTCGTGGTTGTCGCCATGCGGCGCCGGGACCTGCTGGAAGGTTTTGCCGGCATCGACCGAGCGCCACATCTCGACGTTCAGCACCCAGACCGTGTTGTCGTCGCCGGGGTCGGCGATGATGTGCGAGTAGTACCAGGCGCGCTGGCGCAGGTTGCGGTCGTCGGAGACGCGCTCCCAGGTCTCGCCGTTGTCGTCGGTGCGGAAGACGCCGCCCTGCTCGTGCTCGATCATCGCGTAGACGCGGCCGGGGCGCGGCGAGACGGCGACGCCGATCTTGCCCTTGATCCCCTTCGGCACGCCGGGGCGCTCGGAGAGATCCTCCCAAGTGTCGCCGCCGTCGATCGAGCGGTAGAGCCGCGAGCCGGGGCCGCCGGAGGTCAGGTAGTGCGGGCCGCGCTCGGCCTCCCATGAGCCGGCGAAGATGATCCGCGGGTTGGAGGGGTCGAGCGAGATGTCGTTCACCCCGGCGCGGTCGGAGACGAACAGGACGTTGTCCCAGGTCTTGCCGCCGTCCTTCGAGCGGTAGAGCCCGCGCTCCGGGTTCGGCCCATGGGCGTGGCCAAAGGCGGCGACGTAGACGAGGTCGGGGTTGGCCGGGTGGACGCGGACCTTGCCGATATTGCGCGTCTTCTCCAGCCCGAGGTGCTGCCAGGTCTTGCCGCCGTCGGTGGACTTGTAGACCCCGTCGCCGTGCGAGACGTTGCCGCGAATGGTCGATTCGCCCATCCCGACGTAGATCACATTCGGGTCGGACTCGGCGACGGCGATCGCGCCGACCGAGGCGCGCTTGAAGAAGCCGTCGGAGATGTTCTTCCAGTACTGGCCGCCGTCGTCGGACTTCCAGACGCCGCCGCCGGTCGAGCCGAAGTAGAACGTCGCGGGCTTCGTCGGGTGGCCGGCCACCGCGACGACGCGCCCGCCGCGCGTCGGCCCGATGCTGCGCCACTCCAGCCCGTCGAGAAGCTTCTGATCCATGCCGTTCCCTCTCACAGTAACCCATGCCCTCTCAGCGCCCGGGAGTGTACGACGGATGGCCGCGGAGGGAAAACGCGGGCGGGAACTATGGACCGTCTATCTGGTGGGGTCGACGCGCCTGATCGACGTCGAGCTCGTAGACCGCGTCGTCGGTTTCAACCAGGACCGGCTCACCGCTGGCCGCGGCGCGTTTCAGCATGAGCCCGAGCTCGCTGTCCGGATCGACCTTGATCGGCTTGGGTTGCGCAGCCATGCTGAACCCCCGAGTGTCGGTTTGTTGT
>DAOKZM010000095.1:3981-5176 GCA_035325665.1 Thermomicrobiales bacterium
CAACGACGCGATGAGCGGTAGCAGCGCAACCGCGCCGCGCTCATGATGGCACATCGCCCTGCCCGGTGGGACATCCGCGTAACCGCGCCGGCCACTGACGGCGCTGTCCGGGTCGCTCATGCTATCGTTGCGCAGGCCACACGGTCAGACAATGTTGGCAAGGAGGAAGGCCGTGAGACGACGAACGCGGGTGATAGCGTGCGTCCTCGCGCTGATGCTGCTTCTGCCGGCCGGCGCGACGGCGGCGGGCGCGGGGGAAGACGCGTTCGCGCGGACGTGGGCACGGACGGACCAGCCGGTCGCGAGCGGGGAGGTCGCGCGAACGTGGGTCTGGGGGCCACAGTCGTTCGCCGCCGAGACGGAGGAGTACGCGGAGTCGCCGAGCGGCACGCGCGCGGTGCGCTACTTCGACAAGAGCCGGATGGAAGTCACCCACCCCGACGCCGTTGACGACGGGCTGTGGTATGTGACCAACGGACTGCTGGTCGTCGAGCTGATCACGGGGAGGATGCAGATCGGCGACGACGCGTTCGTCCAGCGGCTGCCGGCCGAGATCAACGTGGCCGGCGACCAGGGGTTCGAGAACGGCCCGACCTACGCGACCTTCCGACCACTGGCCGACCGTAGCGAATACCAGCAGAAGCCGGGGGATCGTGACGCCGCGCTCGTCGTCGAGCGGATCGACGCCGCCGGGCTGGTCACGACCGCCGACACCCTCGCCGGGCAGGGCGTCCGGCTCGCGTTCTACGACGACATCACCGGCCACAACATCGCCGCGCCGTTCTGGGAGTTCATGAACGCCGATGGGCTGGTCGAGACGGGCGGCGAGCTGGCTGTTGAGCGGCTGTTCGTCAACCCCTACTACGCGGCCGGCCGGCCGATCACCGAGCCGTACTGGTCGGACGTCGTCGTCGCCGGGACCAAGCAACTCGTGCTGCTGCAGTGCTTCGAGCGGCGCTGCCTGACCTACACGCCGGGCAACGAGCCGGGCTGGCGAGTCGAGGCCGGCAACGTCGGCCGGCACTACCACCAGTGGCGCTACGCCGAGGTCCCGGAGGTCGCGGGGCAGCTGATGTTCTATCGAACCCAGTACGATCCCGAGGCGGGGCAGTCCACGACCGACATCTACACGATCAACGCCGAGGGAACCGACGAGCGCAACCTGACGGCGGAGTTCGGGTTAAATGCACGGTTT
>DAOKZM010000095.1:5186-9575 GCA_035325665.1 Thermomicrobiales bacterium
CGCTGGTCGCCCGATGGGAGACAGATCGCGTTCTGGGCAGCTTCTGGCGCCAGCGTAGAGCGATACAGCTCCGACCTCTACATCGTGGACGCTGACGGAGACAACCTGCGGCAGGTCACGAGTGTCGGCGAAGGCATCGACTGGTCGCCGGATGGATCACAGATCGTTTTCACCCGACCGATCGCCCCATTCAACACCCAGCTCTTCGTGATCAATGTCGACGGCACAGGGGAGAGGCAACTGACGGATATCCCGCCGGAAGAGCAGCCGATCGGCTACCCAACGAGCAACTCCTGCTGCGCGGACTGGTCACCTGATGGAAGCAGAATCACCTTCGCCAACCAGAATCGCGATGTGCCGGGAACATGGCGGAGTGGGGTCTACGTCATCAACGTCGACGGCAGCGGGCTCACCGAACTGGCGCCGCAGGAGCGCGCGTACACCCAGCCGGAATGGTCGCCAGACGGTAGCACGATCCTGTTCTACCGGCCCCAGACCGCCGGCCGCGAGGTCTGGGGCGGCTCGATCTACACCGTCGATGTCGCCGCCGGGCCGCCGTCGATCGTTGAGTTGGCTGGAGATGACGCGACCTTCCCCGGACCACCCGCCTGGTCACCGGACGGAACCTCCGTCGCGGTTAGTCTCACGCCGAGCATCGTGTCCGAGGGTCACGCTCCCACGCAGGGCACGCGCGGGATCCATCTGATCGACCCGGATACGCGAGCCCGAATCCAGATCACGCACTACGGCGCTGATCCGGCCTGGTCGCCGGACGGCGCGTATCTGGCGCTCACGCTCGACAGCGAAGGCTGGTGGGCGATTGATCCATCCCTCGTCATCGCCACCGACGTCGCCGGCCGGACGCAGTGGATCGTGACGAGCGACGGCTGGGGCGCGCAGTGGCGGCCGGGGTCGACAGGGACGTGATGAACGCCTCAGACGATCTCGCGGAGATGGCGCACCCAGGCCGGAGCGGCTGACCCGAGCGCGCGGAGCAACGCATCGTCGGCCGTCCAAAATTCGCGGATCGCGCCAGCGGGCGCCGGGGTCATCTCGGCACAAGCGAGGAACGCGGCGTCGTATAGCGTCGGCAGGTCGAACGTGGTGGCAAACTCCCATGCACGCATGCGGAGCTCCGCGGACTCGACGTATTCGATCGGCAACCGCTGCATCAACTGCCAGACCGAGTCGGCGTCGTCGTGGCGCAGCACTCCCTGACGCGCCTTCTTGCGCAGGACCGACCCGACCTCGGCCTAGGCGAACGACGGCGCGACGATGTGGCCGTTGGTCACGGCGCGGGTCACGACCGTCGTCGCGGCGTCGCGCAGGCCGACCGGCTCCTCACTGGTCAGGAACTTCACGAGCACGCTGCTGTCGAGGCAGTAGACGTCGTCAGCCACCGCGCTGGCGGCCCTCGCGGAGGGCGCGGATCAGGGCGGTCGAGTCGGGCTGCGGCCCAGACGCGGCGATCCGCTCGCGGAGGGCGATGATGTCCTGCACCGCTCGCAATCCCTCACGTCGCCGGACCTCGCGGTCGAGCGCCTGGACGATGACGTCGTTCAACGACTCGCGCTCGCTCTTTGCGGCGCGCGCTTTCGCGAGCAGTTCGACCGGCGCCCGTACTGTCAGCGCATCGCGCCGATCCATGCTCAGCCCTTCCGGACACAGCAGACATACACCCACTAACGGTATCACGCAGTGCCATCATCCGGGGGTATTGCAGCGAGGAGCCAGATGGAGCGGGGCGGTCGCGGATCCGGAACCGCATAGCCGCCAGCACGGCGCGCCGCGCTCGCCAGTCCGGTCGGGGAATACGTGGCACGCCAAACGCGTAGAGATACGGTGGTAGTCCGCTGGCAGGGATGGCGGGCTGAGCATGGGGAGAGTGCATGACGCGCGAGAACGGACATCGGATAGGTTCGGAGCAGCCGCGGCTGCTGATCGTGGTCGGCAGCACCCGGCCGGGGCGGGTCGGTCTGCCGGTGGCGGAGTGGTTCACGGCGCGCGCCGAGGCGCACGGCGGGTTCGAGGTCGTCGTGGCCGACCTGGCCAAGATCGACTTGCCGCTGATGGATGAGCCGCACCACCCGCGGCTGGGGCAGTACACGAAGCAGCACACGAAGGACTGGAGCGCGCTGGTCGATAGCGCCGACGCGTTCGTCTTCGTCACGCCGGAGTACAACCATGCCCCGCCGGCCCCGCTGATCAACGCGATCGACTATCTCAACGCCGAGTGGGGCCACAAGCCGGTCGGCTTCGTCAGCTACGGCGGCGTCTCCGGCGGCACGCGGGCCGTCGCGATCCTCAAGCAGATCGTGACCGTGCTAAAGATGATGCCGCTGGCCGAGATGGTGAACCTGCCGTTCGTCGCCCAGGTGCTCCAGGACGGCGAGCTACGCCCGAACGAGATCACCGAGACCGCCGCGACGACCATGCTGGACTCGCTGGTGCGCTGGAGCACGGCGCTGGCGACGCTACGGACCGAGGCGGCAGCGCCGGCCGGGCGATAATCAGAGGATCTCCAGATCATCGACATGTACGGGATGCAGCCGCACAATAGTGATGATCGAGGAGGCTCACCGATGGCAGCGGACATCCCAGCGAAGAGGCAGCGACGGCAACGGGCCACCGCGCGGATCGACGCGCGGCTGACGCCCGAGCAGAAGGCGGTCATCCAGCACGCCGCCGACCGGCAGGGGCGGGCGATCAGCGATTTCGTCATCGCGGCCGCCTACGAGGCGGCGCAGCGGGAGATTCGCGAGCACGAGATCATCAGCCTCTCCGCCCAGGAGAGCCAGCGCTTTGCGGAAGCGTTGATCGCTCCGCCAGAGCCGGGCGAGCATCTGCGGGCCGCGGCCCGGCGGTACCGCGTGTTCATCGGCGAGTAGCCGTGCCCTACGCCACCGACCCGCTCGCGCCACACCACGACCGAGCGGCGTTCTCATGCGGCGTCGAGTCGCTGGACCGTTCCCTGCGCCAGCAGGCCCGGCAGGACGAGCGCCGAAACGTGGCGCGGGTCTTCGTGATGGCCGACCCCGATACAGACTCCGTCGCGGGCTACTACACGCTGAGCATGACCTCGATCGAGCTGATTGGCCTGCCCGACGACCTCACCCGTCGTCTCCCGCGCTACCCGGTCGTGCCGGCCGCGCTGATCGGCCGGCTCGCGGTCGACCAGCGCTTCCACGGCCGAGGGCTCGGCGCGATCCTGCTGCTGGACGCCTGTCATCGGTCGCTGGAGGCAAGCGCGGAGGCCGCCGCCGTCGCGGTCGTCATCGATGGCATCGACGACACAGCCCGACGCTTCTACAAGCATCACGACTTCCGACCACTGACCGGCGGCGGGCAGCGCCTGTTTCTCCCAATGGCGACCATTGCGAAGCTCTTCGGCGGCGAGTCGGACACCACACCTAATCCGCTTCCGTAGCCCGCCGTCGCTTCCTCGCTGGATCACGAGCAACGTCGCGGCCTCTGCATGTCGGGCGGATAGCCGAACTTGCGCAGGGCCCGGCGTCAACAGGGAGACAACGGTCGTCTGCAGCACGGACCACCCCAGCCGTCTCGTCAGATACCTGATTCAGTCGAGTAAGTCGTCCAGGCTATCGAGCAGAGTCACGATCTCGGATCGGAGTTGCGGGAGATAGTCACGGATGATCTCCCAAACACGATCCTGGCGGATCTCGTCGTAGCCATGGGCGAGGGCGGTCCGGAAGGCGATGATCCGCGGCAGATCGGCCAGCGTCGAGGCGGTCTCGGGACCGTGCTGCGACAGCCCCCGCGCTTCCTCGCCGATCACCTCGAATCGTCGTTCTACCGCCGAGCGGACGAGAACATCCTGCTCGTATTCGGGAAATGTGAGCTGCTCGGTCCAGGTGATGATGTGGCGGGCCGAATCGAGCATATCCCAGAGAAGGCCTGGGCTCTTAGGCTGCATAGAGTAGCCGCCGTGATGCGTTCATCGACCTGATGAAGTACGGGTTTCGTGGCGCGCCGACCATCACCAGATCGACCGGCCGGCCAAGCAACGACTCGAGCCGTTCCTCCAGCTCGAAGTAGCGCGCCAACCACGGACCGAAGTCGTAGTCCGGCGGATACTCGACCAGAAAGTCGATGTCGCTCGTCTCGGGATCGAACTCTCCCGTCGCCGCCGAGCCGAACACCTCCAGGCGCACCACGCCATACTCGCGGCACAGCGCTTCGATCGCCTCTAGGTTGCGTTCGATCAGCGCGATCATTCGACGTCCTCCTGACGCGGACCGCCACGACCAGCAAGATGATGGCATACGCGAACCACACTCAGTTGACGTAGCCCGCCGTCGTCGCCTCCTCGCTGGCAAAGAGCTCGGCCTGCTGAATGACGAGCTGGGTCGCGGACTCCTGCACGTCGGG
>DAOKZM010000096.1:0-509 GCA_035325665.1 Thermomicrobiales bacterium
CGGGGCCGAGACCGCCATCACCGCCGCGCCGCCGGCGTTGATCACGCCGGCCCAGAGCGCCTGGCTGGCGAACGACTCGGCGCCGAGGTCCTTGATGTAGAAGGGCAGGAAGGGCGTCCGCAGGCTGAAGCCGATGATCGTCAGCGTCTGGGCGATCCAGAGCGCGTAGAGGTTGCGCCGCCAGGAGATCGCCGGTCGCAGTTGCGCGTCGTCCGTCATCTATCCACCGTGGCCGGCGAGCCGCCCGCCGGGGCGCTCGTCGCCGGCTCGAGTCGTGCTCGGTTCGCCAGTGGCTGTGCCGGGACGTCGTCGGCCGGCCGGTCCGCGCCGGCCCCGCGGCAGCGTCGTCGCCGCCCCGGCGGTATTCCGGCGGTCGTCAGGATCGCTCGCGCCCGGACGGTGGCCGCCGTCGCGGGTGGCGTCACTCACCCCATCGCCAGCGCAGAGTGTAGTGCAGTCGCGTCCGGTGGGGTACTCCGCCGCGTCAGGAGCCCGAGGTCAGCGCCAGT
>DAOKZM010000096.1:519-4202 GCA_035325665.1 Thermomicrobiales bacterium
GCGATACCCGGCAAGGAGATCAGGTGCCGGATGTCAACGCCAGTGTCAGCGCGCCGTTGCCGAGCGTCACTCCGGCCACGCGGTAGCCGGCTGCCGTCAGCGCCCCGGCGAGTTCGCGGTTGATCGCCTGCTCCAGCTCGCCGTCCGGCACGACGTAGGAGAGTGGCCCGTCGAGCCGGCCGTCGTCGAGGACGACCATGCCGTCGCGCTCGGTGATCGCAGCCCGGTAGGCGCCGTCCACGCCGTAGGCGGACAGGTCGACTAGCAGCCCCTCGGGCGTGATGTGGACCTGGACGTCGTCGATCGGGCCGAGGTTGCCGTGGGCGTTAATCCGGTCGGTGATCTCCTGCTCGGTGATCGTCACCTCGCCGGCCGGCAGCCCGCCGACCTCGGTCGCGACCCGGTCGTGGACTGCCGACCGGACGCCGTCGCGGATGCCATCGACCGCCATGTCGCCGACACGCGGCTGGACGACCTGGGTCAGGAGCAGCCAGCCAAGCGCGCCGGTCAGCGCCAACCCGACCAGCAGCGTGACCATGCAGCCACCCGCGCCCCGCCGGCGGCGGGCCGGCGGAGCAGCCGGGACGTCGAACGGTGTCACGGTCGCCACCGACGCCGCGGTCGCGGCCGGCTGGGCGCGCCGGGCGCTCGCGTGCCAGGCGCGGCGCTCGGCCGCGGCGCGGGTGAACGGCCGGCGGCAGGCCGCGCATTGCGCGACGCCGACCTCGTTGCGGTGGCCACATTGCGGGCAGATCATCCGAACAACCATCCGCGGCCACCGGCGCGTGCCATCACGCCGCCGCCAGCCGCCGGGGACCTGGAAGTGTAACGCAGCGGCCGGCGCGACGGTCACTGCCGGCTCAGCTGGCCAGCACCTCGATGCCGTTGCGGACTACCAGCCAGACGCCGATCACGGCGACGAAGGCGGCGAACCCGCGGCTGACGGTGGCGTCGGCGATTCGCCCGGCCGCGCGGCTCCCGAGGAGCGAGCCGGCCAGGCCACCGGCAATGAACAAAGCGGCGACGCCGAGGTCAGGCTCGGCGAAGCGCAACTGGGCGACGAGCCCGGCCGCCGAGTTGATCGCGATGATGACCAGCGAGGTGCCGACCGCCAACCGCATCGGCAGTTTGAGGACCAGCGCCAGCGCCGGCACGATCAGGAACCCGCCGCCGACGCCGAAGAATCCGGTCATCACGCCGACGCCGAGGCCAGCCGCCAGCGCCGGTCCCAGCCGGCTGGAGAGCGGGACATCGGTTTCAGTCGCTGTCGCCGCCGAGCCGCGTAGCATCTTCGCCGCGACGACGAGCATCAGCCCGCCGAACAGCAGCAGGATGATTGTGCCGGGGACGAGATGGTTCAGCCAGGCTCCGGCGAAGGCGCCTCCGACCCCGGCCGCGCCGAACAGCAGCGCGGTCGGCATCTCTACCCGGCCGGAGCGCAGGTGGCCGGCCGCGCCGGCCAGCGCGGTGACGCCGACGATGACGAGCGACGTCGTCGTGGCCTCATGGGCCGAGAGGCCGATGACGTAGACGAGGATCGGGACGGTCAGGATCGAGCCCCCGCCGCCGATCAGGCTCAGCGAGAGCCCGATCGCCAGCCCGAAGAGGACGGCGAGGGCGACCGGCATGTCTGCTGCGCTCGCTAGCGTTCGATCGGCAGGCCGGCGCGGGCCCAGGCGACGACCCCGCCGTCGAGGTTGACTACCTCGCGGAAGCCAGCGTTCTGCAGCGCCATCGTCGCCCAGGTGCTGCGGTTGCCGGTCCGGCAGACGGCGACAACGCGCGTCTGCGGGTCCAGCTCGCCGATCCGCTGGCCGAGCTGGCCGAGCGGGATGTGGATCGAGCCTGGTATGCGCCCGCCGCGCCACTCGTCCGCCTCGCGGACATCGACGATCTGGAGGTCCGCGCCCTCCTGTATCTCTCGGGCGAGCTCGCTGGCCGTCGTCTCGGCGACGAGCGGCCCGCGGTTGAGCAGCCGTCCTAGCATCGGTGTCGTTCCTCCTGCGTCATCATCGACTCGGTGTTGTCGTTCGGTTCGGCGTCGTCCGCGTCCGACGGACGCGTAGGTATCGGCGCCATTCAGGTTGGCACCCCGGCCTTCGGCAGGATCACCGCTTGCAGCAGGACCCAGCCGCCGAGGAAGGCCAGGAGTATCAGGATCTCGGCCACGACGGCTCCTCATTCGATCAGCGTGACTGGGGCACGGCCGGCCCGCCCGGTGGCGCCCGCCACATCCGGGTCGGCCGTGCGCGTAATGGGTGGACCCCGGCGGCAGGGGTATCAGTGACTGGCCCGCCGGAGTCCGAATCTCGTCGGGATTACTTCTGGAGCGCCTCCAGCGCCCGCTGCAGCTTCTCGCGCGCCTCGGCGGCGACCGCCGCGACGGCGTCGCTCTCGACCAGGCCCATCGCCGCGTTCGGGTCCATCACCGACACCTTCGAGCGGCCGTCGCCGTCGTCGTGGACGATGACGTTGCAGGGCAGCAGCAGGCCGATCTCGTGCTCCGCCAGCAGCGCGCGGTGGGCCAGCCCGGGGTTGCAGGCGCCGAGGATGATATAGGGCTCGAAGTCGGCGTCGATCTTCTCCTTGAGCGTTTTGCGGACGTCGATCTCGGTCAGGACGCCGAAGCCCTCCTCCTTGAGCGCCGCCTTCGTGCGCTCGATCGCCTCGTCGTAGGGCAGGTCGACCGTAACGCCGAAGCCGTAGGTCGTCTGGCTCATCTGGGTAGTGCTCACGCGCGAACCTCTTCTTCCTTCATCGTGCCGGCCGCGCTCGCGGCCGCATCGGTCGTCGGCAGGCCGGCCGCCTGCCAACCTTCCATCCCGCCGAGGACGTTGATCACGTCCTGCCGGCCCCGCTGCTGCAGCACGCTGGCTGCCACGCTCGACCGGTAGCCGCTGCCGCAGATGATCGCCAGCGGCCCACCGGCCGGCGCCTCGACCGCGCCGGTCACGATCTGGCCGGCAAAGCGGTGCAGCGCCCCGTCGATGTGCCCCTCCTGCCACTCCGCCAGGCTGCGGGCGTCGATGACGGTCACCTCGTCGCGTCGGAGCATCTCCTCCAACTGGCGCGTCGAGATCTGCGCCAGCGTTGCGATGTCGCGGCCGCTCGTCTCCCAGGACTCGATCCCGCCGGCCAGGTAGCCGGCCACGCGGTCGATCCCGATCCGCGCCAGCTCGGTCCGGGCCTCCTCGTACTGCTCGTCGTGCTCGAGGACGAGCACGACGTCGCGGTCGTACGGCGCGTACCAGCCGGTCCAGTTAACCAGGTCGGCGCCGAGGCCGGCGAAGAGCGCGCCGGGGATGTGCGCGCCGCCGAACGCCTCGGCCGGGCGGGTGTCGAGCACCAGCGCGCCGGCCTCGATCAGCCCGGCGACGTCGGCGGCCGAGAGCGGCCGTCCTGCCTGGACCTCGGCCAGTGGCGTCGCGCCCTCCTTGTTGACCCGCTTCATCGTCGGGTAGTAGGCCGGCGCTGGCGGCATGTTGCTCATGATCGCCTCGCGGAACTCAGCCAGGTCGCGCGGTCGGAAGGCGTAGTTGAAGCGCTTCTCCTGGCCCATCGTCGTGCTGTCGGCGTCGCCGATGCTGCGACCGCAGGCCGAGCCGGCCCCATGGCCGGGGTAGACGACGAGGTCGTTGTCCAGCGGCATGAGGCGCTCGAAGACCGAGGGGGGCAGTTGGGCG
>DAOKZM010000096.1:4225-9573 GCA_035325665.1 Thermomicrobiales bacterium
AGCATGTCGCCGCTGAAAAGGTAGCCCGGCGCGCCGCTGGCCGGTTCGGTCAGCAGGAAGGCCATGTGCTCCGGCGTGTGGCCCGGCGTCCAGAGCGCGGTGATCCGCAGGTTGCCCAGCGCGATCACGTCGCCGTCATCCAGCGGCTGGTGGGGGAACTCCGACTCGCCGAGACGGCTGGCGTAGACGGTCGCGCCGGTGGCGCGGGCCAGCTCCGGCGCGCCGGAGACGAAGTCGGCGTGGACGTGGGTCTCGTAGACCTGGGTGATCGTCAGCCCAGCGGCCGACGCGCGGTCGATGTACTCCTGCACGTCGCGGCGCGGGTCGATCACCGCGGCGACGCCGGCCCGCTCGTCGCCGATGAGGTAGGCGACCTGGGCGAGGCCGGGGGTATAGATCCGTTCGAGCTTCAACAAAACCTCCGTGGCGGCTACTAGCGGCTGTTCTTGACGACGAGATCGGCCATCTTGCGCGCGGCGACCTCGGGCGATGCGAACCGATCGGGGTGGACCATGCAGAAGAGGGCCCAGGCCTCCAGCATCTCGCCGGAGAGCGCATGCGTCGCGGCCTTCAGCGCCGCGATCTGGGTCATCACCTGCTCGCAGTCCCGCCCGTCGTCGATCATCTTCTGGATCCCGCGCGCTTGCCCCTCGATCCGCTTGAGGCGGCCGGCGAGGTCCTGTCGCGTCTCCAGATCCATCTCGGTCATCGTCGGCATTGGGTATCCCATCGTCGAGTACTACACTACCCCCCTAGGGTACTACACCATCACGAGATGTCAAGGAGTATTCGGCGCGGCTCCGGCTGGTCTCAGTCGAAGTGGCGGGCGGCGTCGGTCGCCAAATGGTAGCGGCGCTGCAACGCCCGGACGGTCTCCACGTCGGGCGGTCCGTCGGGCCCGGACTGCAACGCGGCCATCTCGCGCCAGAACCCCTCGTAGCCCGGCGGGGCGAGGATCACCAGCATGCGGGCCGGGCCTGGCCCGGGGTTGGCGAGATCGTGGAACACTCCGCGCGGCACGAACATCACCGCGCCGGCCGTGCCGGTCAGCGTCCGCTCGCCGATCGACATCTCCAGCGTCCCGTCGAGCACGTAGACCGTCTCGTCGGCGTCCTCGTGGGCGTGCGGCGGCGGGCCGGGCGCCGGAGGCGGGGCCATCACGAACTCGGTCAGCGATAGCCGGCCGCCCGTCTCGTCGCCGCGCAGCGTGAAGACCACCCGGTTCGGCCCCAGCGCGACTTGCTCGGCGCCGTCTGAGTCGCGCAGGATGCCCGTGGCCGTATGTCGTTCCGGTGCGCTCATGGCGCTGCTCCCTTCATCAACGCTGGTCCGGCCGGTGCGATTGTCCGTTGGTGCTCAATGGCGTGCCAGGAAGGCGGACACGACCTCGTTGTACGCGGCGGGGTTCTGGCCGTGCATGCCGTGCGATGCGCCGGGGATCGTCGCCCGTTCGGCGTTCGGCAGGCGGCGCGCCAGTTCGTCCGTGATCAGCGGAAACATCGCCGGGCTGATCTCGCCCACGACGAGCAGTGTGGGGATCTCGACCCGCTCGACGTCCTCCGGCGTTACGTCGGAGAGGTACTCCTCGAGCGGTGTGGCCGTCTCCAGGCGCATCTCAGGGACGTTGCTCACCATCATCTCGCGAGTCGGTTCCGGGAGGCGGTCGAACATGCCGGGGCCGAGGACCGCATTGATGAACAGCCGGACGCCCGCCTCCCCCTCGCCCCTGGCAAGCGCCTCGCGCGCCGGCCCGAATCCGTTCGTCAGGAACGACTCCAGCAGCTCCGATCCTCCCGGCAGCTGCGGCAGCCAGAGGAGCAGTGGCGGCTCGCCGAGGACGAGGGAGCGGACGAGCTCCGGCCGTCGGACGGCGAAGGTGAGTGAGGTCATCGCGCCGTAGGAAGAGCCGACGAGCCGGGCCGGCGCGAGGTCGAGCGTCTCGATCAGGGAGCCGAGGTCGGCGACGTGCTGCGCGAGCCGGTACGGCACATCGCCGTCCGGTCGCGCGTTCGGCCAGTGGTAGCGCCGGCTGTAGGCAATGACCCGGCGCCGCGCGGCGAACGGCTCCATCTGCCGCCGCCAGGAGCGATAGTCGTTGACACCGCCATGCACCAGGACGACCGAATCACCCTGGCCCTGCTCGACGTACGCGAGGTCGACATCATTGACACGGACGGTTGATGGTTGTGTTGACGTCATCGTCCCGCCTCCATCAGTTGATCTGCTCGTGTGGTAGAAGAGCAAGCGTTGGCATCACCATAGCACCACAGTGGACAAGGGGGCTTACGCGCTCATAACAGGTCTATGACGGCTCGGTAACGCGCGTGACAGCTGTAGGCGCGTGCGACTCGCCCGGCCAGGTCCCGATGAACAGCCCGCGCCCCAGCCCGCGTGCGTCGTGCCGCACCCGCAGGCCCGCCTCGCGAGATGCGCTCGCGTACTGCTCATCAGTGAAGAGCCCGAGCCGGTGGTGTTCCGTCAGATGCTCGATGCCCTCGGGAGTAGCGATGAGGTAGTGATAGTCGATGATGGCCGTCGTCCCGTCGACGCTGCAACACCAGGAACATCGCCTGGCGCAGCTCCTCGGCGTCGGCGGCATTCCAGCAGCTGGAGTCGCCGGCAAGCTCGGCCAGCGCGGCCATGATCCGGTCGCGGTCGTCGGTCGCCCTCAGGCACTCCCTTCGTGCGTCGCGGTGCGAGGCGTTCCTCCATCGGCCCCTTCCGGGGATGACTCCTGAATCAGGGCAGCGCGAGATACTGGCAGACCAGCCAGAGCCGCAGGGCGTCCTCGTGGGAGACCGGCTGGCCGGTGTCGTCCCAGGCGACGGCGACGTCGTCCAGCCAGGCGGCAAAGGCGCCGTGCTCGCCGCCAGCCGCCCATTCGAACAGGTCGATGACCGGCGCTCCGCCCTCGACCATCACGGCGTGGTCCCAGTGCTCCATCGCCTCGGCAGGATCGACCGCGTCGGCAACGTCACAGTCCGCAAGATGAGCGGCCAGCGCGACCTCGTTGCCGCGCAGCGTCATTGCCAGCTCGCGGGCCAGCCAAGCCTCGCCGGTGAACGGCGACCGGATTGCGGTCGGAAAGCGCCCACGCGCCCAGCCGTGCCGCCAGATCCAACTGCGCACCAGTTGACGGAACCCGGCGTCGCGCTCGTCGGCAGGCACGACCTCCAGCAGTGTCTGCCGGTCCAGCAGGTCGGCCTCGATGACGAACCACTCGCCGGTGTCGAAGTCGAACGCCACCAGCCCATCGACGTCGTCGGCGTCCCTCCAGACCGCCTCGATCAGCGTCGGGTGAGCGGCGGCGATCTCCCACCAGTCGACCTCGTCGACCACCAGCGCCAGCATCTGGCCGGACGTCTCTACGTCCCGGCCCTCGGCCCCGCGCAGCGCGCGCGCTACCGCCTCGCGCAGCACCTCGTCCGGCAGCTCGTCGGGGGACATCGAGACGACGAAATCAGCCATCGGCCGCCCTCCCCTGGCGCGGGTCTGCGCCTGCCATCCGACCTTCTCGCGTTCGGCGTCGTGCCGAGGACCAACCCATACTGTGCATCCTAGTCACAGAGCGGGAAGAGAGTGGTTCCCGTTCGCGAGGGGAGACGCGAACACGTTGGGGGAGAGTCAGCCGCCGTTGCCGCCGGCGAGGGTCTCGACCTCGGCGAGGGTCAGTCGCAGGTCGACGCGGTGGTCGGTTTCGCTGACGTGTGCGACGGCGTCGCGCGGCATCACCGTCTGCCCGCCGTTGTCGTGCGCGACGGTGAATCGCGGGCCATCGACGCTCTGAACCCGGCCGATGTACTCGGCGTCGGCGCTGTAGACGCTCATTCCCGGCTGGACCATCAGCTGATCTGGCGCGCTCATGCCGCACTCCTCGGGTCGTCCGGTGGCCGCCGCCGGCTGGCGCGCGGCCGGTCGTCCTGATCGCTCATGGATGTGCCGGCAAGTCGTGTGCCGAGGATTGCGCGATTGGTTACTTTCGCACCCACCACATGCGCCACTCGTTGCGCCGCGACCAGGCAAACCACGTCACGGCGACGAGGACGACGAGGATGACGACGTACTGGAAGTAGCTGACGTAGCCGGAGACCCGCGTCCACTGGTTGCCGAGAAGCCAGCCAGCGCCGACCAGCATGCCGTTCCACAGCGCGCTGCCGATCGCGGTGTAGATGATGAACGGCGCCAGCGGCATCCGGGTGACGCCGGCCGGCAGCGAGATCAGGCTGCGGACGACCGGGATGACCCGGCCGATCGTGACCGCCTTGCCGCCGTGGCGGTCGAACCAGCCGTTGGCCTTGTCGAGGTCGGATTCCTTCAACAGGAAGAAGCGGCCGAAGCGGCCGATGAACGCGTAGAGCCGGGCCTGGCCGAACCAGAGTCCCAGCCCGTACAGCATCAGCGCGCCGACGACTGAGCCGATCGTTGCCGCCAGCATCACGCCGGCCAGCTCGAGGTGGCCCTGACCGGCCAGGAACCCGGCCAGCGGCAGGATCAGCTCCGACGGGATCGGCGGGAAGACTGTCTCGGCCAGGATTAGGCCAGTGATGCCGACGTAGCCGAACGTATCGACGATCTCGATGATCTGATCCTGCAAACCACCTAGCACGGGGAATTGCTCCAGTCTCGCTCTGCGCTGTGGCGCCCGGCACGCGGAGAGCCGTCGTCGCCGACACGCACGAGAGGTGTCGGGAGGCCAATCGGGAAGGATAGCCGCGCCCACGCGAGAAACCAAACCCGACCCGTAGCCCGCATCCACCTATACTGTCCAGAATGCGACGGATGGCTACCGAGTTGCCCCTGGCGGATGACGAACCCGCCATCGAGGAGGTGCGATTGCCCAGCCTGAGCGAGATGGCGCCCGGCAGCGAGCTCTCCGGCGTCATCGTCCGCGGCTACGGCCTCTACTTCGACGTCGCGACCGGGGTGGGGCTGCTGCGCTGCACGCTGCGCGGGGCGCTCAAACGCGCCCGCCGGGGCACCGACCCGGCCGCGGTCGGAGACAGGGTCCGGGCGACGCTGACGACGCCGGAGACCGACCCGCCGGAGGGGGTGATCGAGGAGATCCTGCCGCGCGAGCGCACCCTCTCGCGACTGGCCCGCGGCACCAACGACGTCGAGCAGGTGATCGTCGCCAACCCGGACCAGCTCGTCGCTGTCTTCGCCATCCACGAGCCGGAGCCGCACCCGCGGCTGGTCGACCGCTTCCTGAAGTTCGCCTGGCTGAACCCGGAGCCCGAGGATCGCTGGGACTACACGCCCTCGGTGAAGATCACGCGCGACCTCGTCGAGCAGCGCATGTTCCCGCTGACGCTCGAGGGCATCGACCGCGCGATGCGCGCGCTGAACGC
>DAOKZM010000097.1:0-737 GCA_035325665.1 Thermomicrobiales bacterium
GACTACGACCGCGCCGCCGAGCTGGAGCTGGAGAAGTACGACCTCATCCTCGCCCCCGCGCCGGTCGCCGGCTTGCCCTGGCTCGCCGTCCGCCCGTCGCTTGCCGAACAGGACCTCGACGACGGCATCGACCGCTCGCTCGCTGGCCCGCTCCACGACGAACTGGCCGATCCCATCGCCGCGGCCGCCGCATTCGAACGCATCCTCGCCGTGCGAGCGGGCTGAGCCTGACCCCCTACGGCTTCTTCGCCGCGAGCCAATCCTCGAATTGCGTGTCGGTCTCCTCCTGGTGCTTGAACCACCAGTCGAAGTCGACGATGAACTGCTGCTCCCGATTGGCAGGGAACGACGGCGAGCTTCGGGCGACATCCGGCTCCATCAGGTCGAACGCGCCCGTGTTCACCGGTCCGAACGGCACGAGCGAGGCGAACGCCGCGCAGACCTCGGGACGTGTTGCGAAGTTGATGAAGTCCATCGCGACCTCGCGGTTCGCGCTCCCCTTCGGGATTGCCCAGGCGTCTCCGGAGAGCGCGCCGCCGTTCCACTGGATGCCGGCAGCCACGCCGTCCTGCCGGACCCGCTCGATCCGCGAATGCCAGGCGGCCACCATGTCGATGTCGCCGGAGTTCAGCAGTTGGGCCGGCTGCGCGCCCTGCTCCCACCAGAGCGTGATCGCGTCACGGATTCGTTCCAGCGAGGCGAGCGCGCGCTCGACGTCGAGCGGGTAGAGATCGCCG
>DAOKZM010000097.1:747-2560 GCA_035325665.1 Thermomicrobiales bacterium
CCAGCCCCGGATGCGGTCCACCGGACGCCGGCCGGTAGAGATCGCCGACCGCCACGCCATCGGCGAGGAGCGCAAACTCCAGGGTCGTCTGTGCCTGACGGTGCAGCCCGCGCGTGCCGGGATAGCGTTCCAGGTCCCAGAAATCAAGCCAGCCCGTTGGCATCGGCAGGTCGGGCCAGGCGTCCTCCCGGTACGCCAGAACCGTCGAGTAGTAGGCCGACCCGATCGCATGGTCGAACCGAATGCCGCGGTCGATCCCTGTCGTCTGGATGACGTTGTAGTCTAGCTCCTCCAGCACCCCCAGGTTAGCAAGCGGCAGCACGTCCTCCAGAAGGATGTCGCAGACATCCCATCGCACCTCGGACGACTCGACCTGTCCCCGCAACGACTCGATGTCCGTCTCGTCGGTCGTCACCTTCGCGCCGGTCAGGCGCTCGAACGGATCGAAGATGGCGCGCTGCTGCGCCTCCTGATACTCTCCGCCCCAACTAGTGACGGTGATCTCGCGCCCTTCCCAGACCGTCGGATTGTCGTATCCAGCGACCGCCGTCACGGCCAGCGCGGTTGGCGTGACGGTCGGCGACGGCGCGGGTGTCGCTTCCCCGAGCGTCGGTGTGCGGTCCGATCGGCAAGCGGCGACCAGCCCGGTCCCCGCCAACAGGCCTGCCATCCGCAGCACATGCCGCCGGCTATGCCGGCTCTGGAGGGCGTGGCCCCATCTGGCTGGCGGCGTCACCCGGCGTCGCCCTCGACCTCGGCCGGCGGCTCGACATCGTCGCTTCCGACGAGCCGGCCACGGATCGAGCCGACCGTCCGCGCCACCAGCCCGCCGAGCTCGACCGCCTCGCGGCTGACGAACTCGCGCCAATACGAGTTGACCTGCCCCATCTGACGGAACTTCCGGTATCGCTCAGCGGCCAGCTTCCGCCCACTTGTCCCCTCAATCTCCGCCAGCGCCGCCACCAGCGAGTCGCGGACCAGCGCCGCTGCGAGGTCCGGGTCGGTGTGCGCGCCGCCGGTCGGCTCTCGAATCAGCGCGTCCGCTACCCCCAGCCGCCGGCAGTCGGCGGCGGTGATCTTGAGCCGTTCGGCCACCTCGGGCGCGCGGCTCGCGTCCCGGTAGAGGATTGCCGCCGCGCCCTCCGGGGCGATCACCGAGTAGATGGCGCGTTCCTGCATCAGCACCCGGTCGGCGACGCCCAGGGCCAACGCCCCGCCGCTGCCGCCCTCGCCGATGATGAGCGAGATCACCGGCACTGGCAGCGCGCTCATCTCGGCCAGGCACTCGCTCAGCGCTGCCGCCAGCCCGCGCTCCTCCGCCTCGATCCCCAGGAATGCGCCGGGCGTGTCCACGAAGGTGACCAGCGGGGAGCGCAGCCGCTCGGCGAGCCGCATCATCCGTAGTGCCTTGCGATATCCCTCCGGCAGCGCCTGTCCGCCCCGCCGCGCGGGGTCGCCGTGGCCGCGCTCCAGTCCGACCAGCACCACCCCGCGGCCGGCGATCTCGCCGAGCCCGGCTACCACTGCCGGGTCGTCGCCATACATCCGATCCCCGTGAAGCTCGATGAACTGCGGGCTGATCCGCTGGATGTAGTCCAGTGTCGTCGGCCGATCGGGGTGCCGCGCCACCTGAACCGCGTCCCATGCCGGCTGCTCGTCAAAGACGAGCGACCGCGCGTGCGGCGCGCTCGGCGTCACCCGCGCGTCGGCTGCCAGCAGCCGGAGCGTCGTCGCCAGCACGTTGCGTAGCCGCGGCCGCTCGACGATGTCGTCGACGATCACGCAGGTGCGACCCGACACGTCGCCGATGATG
>DAOKZM010000097.1:2570-9537 GCA_035325665.1 Thermomicrobiales bacterium
CGAACAGGAACTCGGCGCTGTGCGACCGGCGGACGTCCTCGTCGGAGCCGTCCTTCGATACCCCCTTGATCACCCGTGGGCCGGCGAAGCCGATCAGCGCCTCCGGCTCGGCAATGATGATGTCCCCCTGCGAGGCGAACGATGCATAGCCGCCGCCGGTTGTCGGGTTGGTCAGGATCGAGATGTAGGGGATGTGCGCATCGTGCGCCCGGCGCGCGGCTGCGGCCGTCTTCGCCATCTGGACGAGGCTGAGCATCCCCTCCTGCATCCGCGCGCCGCCGCTGGCCGTCACGGTCACGATCGGCGTCTTGCGGTCGATGGCCAGCTCGAACGCCTGCGCGACCTTCTCGCCAACGACTGAGCCCATGCTCCCGCCCAGGAAGCCGAAGTCGAGCACCGCGACGACGACCTCGCGACCCTGGATCGTCCCGCGTCCGGTCACGACCGCCTCGGACAGCCCCGTCTTCGCCCTCGCCCGCTGGATGCGGTCGCTGTACGGCTCGAGGTCGGCGAACCCGAGCGGATCGACCGACGCTAGCCGCGCGTTCGTCTCCTCGAAGGAGCCGTCGTCGATCAGGTTGCGGATGCGCTGCATCGCCGGGATCGGCGCGTGAAAGGCACAGGACGGACAGACCCGGTAGCGCGCCCACAGATCCGTATCGCCGACCGGCTCGTTGCAGCGCGGGCAGCGCTCGACGGTCGCCTCGTCAACGCTCGTGGTGTCTTCGGATGGCACGCTCACTCGCCGACCTCCGCATGTGACTGACCTGATTGCGTGGATCGTATCAGACGCGACCGTCCGGCTTGGCCTTAGCCGGCTAGCCGCTCCCTCAGCGCGCGGACCCGCGCCGCGTCGACTGGATTGGCGACGATGCCGTCCGCCTTCAGCCACGACCCGACGATGACCCCGGCGGCCGGCGGAACGTACTGGCCGGCGTTCTCGGCGCTGATGCCCGACCCGACGTAGACCGGCGCTGCCGTCGCCGCGGCCGCCCGCCGCACGTCCTCCGGCATCGCCGCCGCGCCGGTCGCCGTCCCGGTCACGATCGCCCCGTCGGCCAGCCCGCGCTCGACCGCGTCGGCGACCGCGTCTTCGAGCGGCTGGGGGCCGAGCGGCGCCGCGTGCTTGACCAGCACGTCCGCCAGGATACGGACGTGTTCGGCGCCGATCTCGCGGCGCAGCCGAAGCGTCTCGGCCGCCCGGCCGCTAATGATCCCCTGATCGGTCACCATCGCGCCGGTATGGACGTTCACCCGAATAAAGTCCGCTCCGGTTGCCATCGCGACGGCCAGCGCCGCCGCAGCGTCGTTCCGCAGCACATTGATCCCCATCTCGACCGGGATCTCCGCGCGCAGCTCACGGCAGATCGCCGTCATCGCCGCGACGGTGACCGGCGGGACGACCTCGGCGAAGGACGCCTGGGGGGAGAAACGGGGCGTCTGGGAAGTTCACGACGTCCCCCCCACCGGCCCCGCCTGCGACCAGCGCCGCGGCGTCCCGCCGCGCGTGCTCCAGGCACGCGTCCAGCCCGAGACTTGCTCGCGGGCTACCCGGCAGGGCCGGAAGGTGGATGACGCCGATCAGCCTCGCCACAGGTTCAGGTCGTACTCAGATAGCCGAGGACGAACGCCCAGGCGGATACGAACAGCATAATCCCGGCGAAGAACATATACCCGCCGCGGTCGCGTCGCGCGCGCTTGGTCTTCTTGACGAATTTCGTCCAGATGAGCGAGATTGCGGTGACCAGCGCGGCACCGGACAACCCAAAGTAGACCATCTCAGGCCCCTTCTTCCGTCGATGTCGCTGGCGGGTATTATAGCCAGCGGCTCGACGCACCGACCGGGGAGGGCAGCCATGGAAGCCGGCGAGCCGCGGTTCAGCCTGGCCGAGCTCGAGGAGTCGAGCGGGATGAACGCGCGTACCATCCGGTTCTACATCGAGCAGGGCCTCGTCCCGGCGGCACTGGGCCGGGGCAGGTCGCGCTACTTCACGCCCGACCACCTCCGCATCCTGGCCGAGATCGCGCACCTCCGCGAGCAGCGCCTGAGCCTCGACGAGATTCGCGAGCGCCTCGCTGGCCCGGTCGCGGCCACCACCGAGAGCGAGGAGTGGCGCCGCCTACGGCTGCACCCCGACCTCGAGCTGCACGTTCGCTCTGGCGCGCCTGATGGCGTGCGCGAACTCGCCGCCCGCATCACCGACCTGGCCGCCGGCTGGTTCGGCGACGCCGACCGCGAGCCGGAATGATCCCCTTCGATCGTCCCCTGCGTACAATTGACCGCGGCGCGACGGCGCCCGACGACCTGGCGGGGACGAGGATGTGAGCGAAGCCGAACACTACGTTGCGCTGGAGCCGATCACCGGTATCTTCACCGAGGCCGGCTTCTACGCCTACCGCACGCTCGACGACGAGAACCGATGGACTGTCGCGGTCGATATCGAGGAGGGGCACATCGACGTGCGGATCGGGCCAGACGGCTTCGACCTGGACGTCTGGGCCACTTCGCCGGGCCTCTTCGTCGACGAGCAGGACCCGCGCCGCCGCCACGCGCTCGAGCGACTGGCCCGCATCTCGATCCCCGGCATTCGCCGCGGCTTCCTTGAGGAGAACCAGACGCTGAACTGGAGCGAGCACGAACAGGGGCTCTCGCTGCGGTCGTCGTTCAGCGTGCCCTTCTCGGCCGCCGCGCGGCTCCCGGGGCTGGCTATCGAGCAGCTTGGCGAGCTCAACAAGCACCTGCGATTCATCGAGCGGCGCATCGGCAGTTGACGCCGCGAGCGGATTCAGGATGGGTGGGATGACGGAGACCCTGGAGCGCTGGCAACGCGCGATCCGCATAGCACGCCTGCTGGAGCCGGCCGAGCTCTGCTTGCGTGGCGGCACGGTCGTGAACGTCTTCACCGGCGAGCTGGAGCCAGCCGACGTCGCCATCGCCGACGGCCGCATCGTCGGCGTCGGCGACTACCCCGAGGCGCGCGAGTCGATCGACGTCCACGGCGCGATCCTCGCGCCGTCGTTCGTCGACGGCCACATCCACACCGAGAGCTCACTGCTCTGGATCACGCAGTTCGCCCGCGCCGTCGTCCCGCACGGCGCCGGCGCGATCGTCACCGACCCGCACGAGATCGTGAACGTCGCCGGCCTGGCCGGCTTCGAGGCGCTCGTCGCCGCTAGCCGCGATCTGCCGATCGACATCCGCTTCACCGTCCCGTCCTGCGTCCCGGCCAGCCCATTCGAGACGGCCGGCGCAGTGATGACGCCCGAGAGCATCGCCGCCGGCCTCACCAGCGACGCCACCGTTGGCCTTGGCGAGCTGATGAGCTTCCCCGGCGTGCTGGCCGGCGACCCCGAGATCTACGAGCGGCTGCGCGTCTCGGCCGGCCGCCTCCGCGACGGCCACGCTCCCGGCCTGCGCGGCCACGACCTCGACGCCTACGCCCTCTCCGGCATCACCAGCGACCACGAGTCCACCCAGGTGGACGAGGCCAGGGAGAAGCTCCGGCGCGGCATCTTCCTGATGCTCCGCGAAGGCTCCAGCGCCCACAACGCGCTTGATCTCCTGCCGCTGGTGGACGATGCCACCTGGCCGCGCTGCTGCTTCGCCAGCGACGACCGCGACTGCGCCATGCTGCTGGAGGAGGGCCACATGGACGCGACACTCCGGAAGGTCGTCGCCGCCGGCCTCGACCCCATTCGCGCGATTCAGATGAGCACGATCACGACCGCCACCTACTGGCGGCTCGATGGCATTGGCGCGATCGCGCCCGGCTACCGGGCCAACATCGTCGTCCTCGACGACCTCACCGGCTTCAATGTCGCGTCCGTCTACTACCGCGGAGCTCGCGTCGCCCATCGGAGCATTGCCGAGTTCGACGTCAGGACCGACATCCCCGACGAGCTCCGCAACTCCGTGCACATCCCCGACCTGACGGCCGACTCCATCCGGCTGCCGGCTGACAAGGCGCGCGTCGCCGTCGGCGCGATCGATGGTCAGATCGTCACCGAGCTGCGCGAGGTCGAGCCAGAACTCGACGGCGACCTCGCTGTCCCTGCGCCCGACCGCGACCTGCTGAAGCTCGTCTGCGTCGAGCGGCACAACGCCACCGGCAACGTCGGGGTGGGCTATGTCCAGGGGTTCGGGCTGCGCTCCGGCGCGCTCGCCTCGTCGATCGCCCACGACGCCCACAACATCGTCGCGGTCGGCGCTAGCGACGAGGACATCCTCGCCGCCGTCCGCGCCGTCGCCGAGACGCAGGGCGGCCTCGCCGTCGTCCAGGACGGACGGCTGATCGACCGTATGCCGCTGCCGGTCGCCGGCATCCTCAGTGACCAGCCGCTGGAGGTCGCCGCCGAAACATACGAGCGGCTCGAGCGGCGTGCCCGCGACCTCGGCTCGACTCTGCACTCGCCCTTCGGTCTGCTCGCCTTCCTCGCCCTGTCGGTCATTCCCGAGGCGCGCGTTACCGATCAGGGGTTCGTCGTCGTATGAGTGCTGAGACGACCGACCGCCGCCCCGTCGCCGAGATCGACCGACTCCTCGTCCAGTCCATCGGCCGCTGGGGTTTCCTGACCGCCGTGCTCGTCATCCTCTTCGACGTCCTGCTGATGCTGGGCTATCCGTTCCCGTCCGCGCTCGACGCCCTGCGCGGCCCGGTCTACACCGTCGTCGCCGTCCTGCTGCTAATCGCCGTCACCTGGGTCACCTTCCTCGGCTACCGGCTGGTGACGCTGCGGGTCGCCAGGACACGACGCCAGATCTATCCCGTCTTTCTGCCGGTGACCGCCGTCGTGGCGAGCATCGTTGGATTCCTGCTGATGACCGCGCCCAAGTAGGGGCGACCCCCGTGTTCGCCCTCGTAGCCGGGGACCGACGATATCGTCGTACCCACAGTCAGTATGAGGAGACATGACCGAAAAGCAGATGACCAACGATCATCCGGCCGCCGACGTCGCCCTATCGTTCGACGTCGGCGGCACCTTCACCGACTTCGTCGCCATCGACACCGCTACCGGCGCGGTCGTCGGTCGCCACAAGGTCCTGACCAACGCCCGCTACCCGGCCCGCGGCGTCGTCCGCGGCTGGCAGGAGATGGCCGGGGCCGGCCTTGACGCGGGCGTCGTCGGCTTCGCCGTCCACTCGACCACCCTTGTCACCAACTCCCTGATCGAGCGCAAGGGCGCGACGACGGCCCTGGTCACGACGCGTGGCTTCCGCGACATCCTCGAGCTCGGGCGCGAGCAGCTCTACGACATCTACGACCTCTTCGCGCCGCCGCCCGACCCGCTCATCCCGCGTCCGCTGCGCTTGGAGGTCTCCGAGCGCGTCGATGCCTGGGGCAACGTCCTCCTACCTCCAGATGACGCCTCAGTCGCTGCCGTCATCGACGCGTTGAAGTCGGCCGGTGTCGAGGCCGTCGCCGTCGTCCTGCTCCACGCCTACCGCAACCCGGCCAACGAGCGCGCCGTCGCCAACGCCATCCGCGCCGCTCTCCCAGACGTCGCCATCTCGCTCTCGTCCGACATCGCGCCGATTGCTGGCGAGTACGAGCGCGCCTCGACCACCGCCGCCGACGCCTTCACCAAGCCGCTCGTGCGCGATTACGTCGGCGAGCTGGAAAGCGCACTGGGCGAATCCGGCATCCCGGCCGCGCTCTACCTGATGCTCTCGTCCGGCGAGATCGCCTCGGCGCCAACCGCGATGTCTCGCCCGATCCGGTTGCTCGAGTCCGGCCCGGCGGCCGGCGCGATCGCCGCAGCGTACTTCGGCCGCCTCGCCGGCCACGCGGACGTCCTCTCGCTCGACATGGGCGGCACGACCGCCAAGGCCTGCGTCGTCGAGGGCGGCCGGCCCGAGCTAGCCCAGGTCCTCGAGGTCGCCCGCGTGCGCCGGTTCATGAAGGGCTCCGGCTTGCCGATCGTGACCCCGGTCGTCGACCTGATCGAGATTGGCGCTGGCGGCGGCTCGATCGCCCGCCGCGACGAGCTCGGTTTGCTTAAGGTCGGCCCCGACTCGTCCGGCGCCGACCCTGGCCCGGCCTGCTACGGCCTCGGCGGCGCGCTGCCGACCGTCTCCGATGCGAACCTGCTGCTCGGCTACCTCAACCCCGACTACTTCCTCGGCGGCACAATCCCGCTGCGCCCCGACCTCGCTCGCGACGCCGTCGCCGGCCTAGCCTCGGAGCTGGGTCTCTCGGTCGAGGCGACCGCCTGGGGTATTCACCGCGTCGTCAACGAGAACATGGCCGCCGCCGCCCGCGTCCATATCATCGAGCGCAATCGTGACCCGCGCTCGCTGGCGACGATCGCCTTCGGCGGCGCCGGGCCAGCCCACGCCGCTGCCGTCGCCCGCATCCTGGGTAGCCCGACCGTCATCTTCCCGCCCGGCGCTGGCGTCGCCTCCGCGTTCGGCGCGCTCGTCGCCCCGATCGCCTTTACCGCCGGCCGGACGCTGATGACGACCCTCGACGCCGCCGACTGGACTGAGATCGAGCGTATCTACGCCGACCTGGAAGCCACCGCGTCCGCCGAGCTGGCCCACGCTGGCGTCTCCGGCGACGACATCCGCTTCCACCGCTGGGCGGAGATGCGCCTGGAGGGCCAATACCACGAGATTGCTGTTGACCTGCCGACCGGCGCGCTCGGCCCGGACAGCATCCCGGCCATCCGCGTGGCGTTCGACGACGCCTACCGCCGCCTCTACGGCCGCGTCCTTAAAGGGCTGCCGATTGAGGTGCTGCATTGGCGGCTCAGCGCCGTTGGCCCCGAGCAGCAGGTCGGCACCGTCGATCTGCCGCTCGGCGACGAGTGCGCCGATATCGCGCTGAAGAGTCGCCGACCCGTCTGGTTCGACGACCGCTTCCACGATACGCCGGTCTACGACCGCGACCGGCTTCAGCCCGGCATGCGCCTCAGCGGCCCAGCGGTGCTCGAGGAGCGCGAGGCGACGATCGTGATCGGACCCGGC
>DAOKZM010000098.1:0-4517 GCA_035325665.1 Thermomicrobiales bacterium
GACCAGCGTAGTAGCCGCAATGCGGGCAGACATGATGCTGTCGCTTGAACTGGCGGCACTGTGGGCAGGTCATGATCGCCGGCGTCTTGAGCTTGTGGTGCTGGCGATGAAGGCCCTGCTTGGCCCGCGTACGTCGCTGCTTCGGAAGCGCACCCATCTGATTCGTCCCCTTGCTCGTTCGTGGCGCATCGGCGCCGTCAGCTCGGTTCTATCGTCTCGTCGTCGTCGAGTAGCTCGCCGAGCACGAGAAATCGTTGATCGCCAGCCTCGGCGCCGTCCGCGTCCGTCGGGAGGATGCCCGGACAGTCCTCGCGACAGACGGGCTTGATCGGCAGGTCGAGGATCGCGACCTGCCGAAACGGCTCGGTCAGGTCCAGCTCGTGTGCTTCGTCGATCGTCCCGAGCTCCTCAGCCGGCGCCGGCTGCGCCACCGGAATGCCGCTTCGCACGTCGATCGACGGATGGTACGCGTGGTCGAACTCCGCCGCGAACGGCTGATCGTACATCTCGAGGCATCGGACGCACTCGAGGATCGCCGTGCCTGCGATCGTGCCCGTGGCCAGAAGACCATCGCCGATCCGCGTCAGCCGTACGCGGGCCATGACGTCGCGCGCCATGATGTCCTCATCCAGCGCGAACCAGTCGAGCGAGACGTCGTAGGCGCGAAATGCCCCCACGTCCTCCTTCATCAGCTGGGCCACGTTGATCCGCGTGTCGTTCTTGAGATGCATCATTCGCCTACTCTCGAAACCCCACGCGGAACCCCTGCCCAGCAGCTCGAAGGCACGCCTAGAGAGCCGCGCCCGCGCGCAACCTGTTCAGTATAGCCATCAGGCGGCGCGGCGGTCAATGATCGAACCGGCGTTCAGGCCCGATCGGGGAGCCGCATCCGTGCCTCTTCGATGTCCGTAAGGTTGCGATTCACGGCGTCCTCGACAGCCAGGCGGTTCTGCTTCATGACCGCTTCGATGTCGTCGAGCATCTGCGACACGAAGCGCGTCATCTGTGTCACTGCGGCGTCGGCGTTTTCGTGCGCGTGGCGCAGGACGTTTTCGCCGACATAACGCGCCTCGGCGCTCAGGCCGCGCTCGCTGATCAGGTACTCGGCGCGCTCGCGTGCCGTCGAAACGATCTTCTCGGCCTCCTCCTGCGCGTCGAGGATGATCTCCTGGCGCTGCTGGATGATCCGGCGCGCCTGCTGCAGCTCGGCCGGGACCGCCTGGCGGAGCTGGTCGAGCAGCGCGAAGAACTCACTCTCGTCGACCATTACCTTGCTCATGACCCGCCGACCGCTAACGACCTGCGATTCAAGCCGCTCGATGATCTCCATGATGTCGGGTGTGCGCATCGCGTGTCGCTCGTTTCGTCGCGGTCCGTCCGTCACGACGTGGTCAGATCCCGCCGCTGGGCGTGAATACATCGGTCGGCCTCTCTCCCGTGGCGCCGTGCGCGCCGCCGGCCAGGAAGCGCTTCTCCAGCGCCTCCACGACCGGTGGCGGGACGAGCGCCGTCACGTCACCGCCGAGCGAGGCGACCTCCCTGATGAAGCTGGATGATATGAACGAATAGCTCGAGCTCGTCATCAGGCAGACGACCTCCAACTCGGGAGCGAGATGCTGGTACATGTGCGCCAGCTTGAACTCGTACTCGAAGTCGGAAACAGCTCGCAGACCACGGACGATGGTCTGCGCCCCCACACTACGAGCGTAGTCTACGGTGAGATTTTCATAGGTGTCAACGTCGATGTTGTCTGCTCCAGCCAGGCACTCACGAACCAGCCGGACGCGCTCGTGGACGCTGAACAGGTGCCGCTTCTCGCCGTGCGTTCCGCCGGTGTAGACGGCGACGATCAGCCGGTCGAAGAGTCGCGACGCTCGTCGCGCCAGGTCGACATGACCGTTCGTGATCGGGTCGAAGCTCCCCGGATAGACCGCTACTCGCATCCCCTCACCCCTCTGCCGGTGATTCCCCTGTCACCGTCTTCATTTCGCCCCCGTCCGCCTCGAGCACAACATCGTAAACCGCGAAGCACGAGTCGCCATGGCGCCGCTCTCGTAGGAGCGCGAGGCGCCCGAGCCGCTCCGGCATCTCGACCCGCGGCGAGTGACCGATCGCCACGATCGTCCCATCGCGCACCGCCGCAGACTCTGACAGCGTCACCAGCGTGGCGTGAATCTCCGGGTCGGCGTACGGCGGGTCGAAGAACACGACATCGTACGGCCCGCGGACCGCCCGAATCGCCGTCAGGACCGCGACCGGATGGATTTTCCCCCGGTCGGCAAAGCCGACGTGGGCGAGATTATCGCGGATCGCTCGGACGGCGTGCTGATCGCGGTCCACGAAATCGCACCACGACGCGCCGCGTGACAGCGCCTCGATCCCGACCGAGCCCGAACCGGCGTACAGATCGAGGACACGGTCGTACTCGACGCCGAGTGACGCGAGGACCGAGAACAGCGCCTCTTTGATCTTGTCGGCCATCGGCCGGGTCACGCCCTGGGAACGGGGCGCCTTCAGCTTGCGGCCTCGTGCCTCGCCACTGATCACGCGCATCGTCTAGCCTGCATCCATGACCGCACGCGCCCAGAACGCGTCGACACGCGCCCGCAGCAGCGCGTGCTTCGCGCTGGCCAGCTCGGGGTCCTCGGCGAGGATCCGCTCGGCGGCGGCGCGGGCGCGCTCGAGGTCGCGGACATCGGCGAAGGCGGCCAGATCCAGCTCAGGCAGGCCGCTCTGGCGCGTGCCGAGGAAATCGCCTGGGCCACGCAGCTCCAGGTCGATCTGCGCCAGTTTGAAGCCGTCCTGCGTGTCCACCATTGCCTGCAGCCGCGTGCGCCCGTCGCTGCTCGTATCCCCGGCGACGAGCAGGCAGTACGACTTCTCGGCTCCCCGCCCGACACGTCCGCGAAATTGATGGAGCTGCGACAGACCGAAGCGGTCGGCGCCGTCGATCAGCATGACGGTCGCGTTGGGGATGTCGATGCCGACCTCGATGACCGAGGTGGATACGAGGACGTCCAGCTCACGGTCGCGGAAGGCCGCCATGACCTCGTCCTTCTCGGCGGGCCGCATCCGGCCATGTAGCAGTCCCACGCGCAGGTCTGGAAACACCTCGCGGCTCAGCCGCTCGTGCTCGGCGACGGCGGCGCGGGCGTCCACTGTCTCCGATTCTTCGACGAGCGGAAAGACGATGAACGCCTGCCGGCCCCGCTCCACCTGCGTGCGGACGAACCGGTAGGCATCGCCGCGCCTGCGCTCGTCCACCTGGTACGTCTCAAACGGCTGGCGGCCGGGCGGCAGCTCGTCCAGCGTCGAAACGTCGAGGTCGCCGTGCAAGGTCAGCGCAAGGGTCCGCGGGATCGGCGTGGCCGTCATGACCAGCACGTCGGCCGCGGCGCCCTTGCCGCGCAGGAGCGCGCGCTGCTCGACACCGAAGCGGTGCTGCTCGTCGATGATCGCCAGCCCCAGCCGCGCTAGGACGACGTCCTCCTGCATCAGCGTATGGGTCCCGATCAGCAGGTCCACCTCGCCGGCGGCCGCCTCGGCATAGACCGCGGCGCGCTGAGCGCCGCCGACGCTGCCGGTGAGATAGCCGATCCGCGGCCGGCGTGCTTCGGGCAACACGTCGAAGACTTGCCGCAGGCCGCGCGCGTGCTGCTCGGCGAGGATCTCCGTCGGCGCCATCAGCGCGACCTGGTAGCCATCGCGAATTGCCGCGTAGGCCGCCAGCGCGGCAACGATCGTCTTTCCCGAACCGACGTCGCCCTGGAGCAGCCGGGTCATCGGACGTGGCTGGGCCATGTCGCGCAGGATCTCGCCGATCGCGCGGCGCTGGGCGCCGGTGAGGTCGAACGGCAGCAGGTCGTTCAGCTCAGCGAGCGCCTCGCGGTCGATGGCGAAGGCGGTCCCCGGCTGCGACTGCCATTCGCGCTTGCGACTGAGCAGCCCGAGCTGCAGCGCCAGGAACTGGTCGAAGGCCAGCCGGTGCTGCGCCGCCTGGAGGTTCCGCGTCGCCTCGTCGCCCGACGCGCCCTCGGGGAAATGGACCCACACGAGCGCCTGCCGCAGGCCGATAAGCTCTTCCGCCACGCGCAGCTCGTCGGGCAACGGGTCGAGGATGAGGTCGCGGGTGGCGTCGAGCGCCAGCCGGACCAGCGGCCGGAGCATCTTCTGGGACAGGTTCTTGACCAGAGGGTAAACCGGGGTGATGCGGCCGGTGCTGAGCGTCTCCTGGCCAAGGACTTCCCACTCGGGGTTTTGCAGGCAGAGGTTGCCGCGCATCTGCTCGACACGCCCGGAGAGCGACACCGGGGTGCCCGGGAAGAGCTGCCGCGTCACCCATGGGTTGAACCAGAACGCGTGAATCCGGCCGGTGCCGTCGTCGATGACCGCGTCCACGAGCTCCTTGCCAGTCGCGGTCCGGCGCTTCTCGATCGTGGCGACGACGCCCTGGATCGTCGTCAGCCGGCCGAACAGACTGCTGGCGATCGGCTGGACGCTTCCATAGTCGATGTAGC
>DAOKZM010000098.1:4556-9445 GCA_035325665.1 Thermomicrobiales bacterium
GTCTCGCCCCCAAACGGGGAAAAGAGCTTCGCCCGCCCCTCGCCAACGGCCGGCAGCAGCCGTACCGAGTCAGCTAGCGAGGCAACCTGGACAGCGGCGGGCTTCCGCGCTGCCGGCCGTTCGACGCGCTTGCGCGGCTGCTTCGTCAGTGGGCGCACCTCCGTCCGCGTCGGCCGGATTTGCGCCTCTGCCCCGCGAACGGCCGTGCCGTCCCGGCCAGCCGGTTCGCGGAGCAGGTCTGCGATGATGCGACGTGCCTCGAAGACGATGGCAGGACGCTCGGCAGACGGCGCCGCTCCGTAGCCAGCGAGGAGCGCGTCGAGATCCTGAATCCGAGCACGCTCGGCCGGTCCGGAACTCCGCAACAGCCGCGTCGCCCGCTCACCGACGAAGCGCGCGATGCCGTTGCTGGCCGCGTCGTCGCGGTAGCCTTTCTGCTCCTCCAGCCGAAGCACCTTGTCGATCTGGACCAGGTCCGGGGTGTGCTTGATGTCGTGCCGCGTCTCCATAGACGAAGTGTTCGCGAGCCTGAACGGTGGTGTCAACCGCCAGGCTCGTATCCACCGCGGATGATCCAACCTTGATACAGATCGTGATATAGTTATGTGGAGTCTCTGGCCTGTTCGGACGGGTCATGCTGCCGCCCGCGTGATGCCCGGTCGAGGTGACCGGCAAGGGCGACAGATACGGTGGAGCGCCACAGCGGGTGGCGTGCCGCTGAATCGAGACGGAGAATGCGTATGCACTAGGAGGTTTCCGTGGCAAGGAAGACACAGAATCGGAGGCCCGCGCCGGCGCCAGCGGCGACCGCGACGACCGACGGGCCGCGCACTCGCCCCAATAGCGACGCCATCGCCGTCGTCGGCCGCGTCACCGACGCGCTGCCGAACGCGATGTTCGCCGTCGAGCTTGAGAACGGGCACAACGTCCTCGGCCACCTGTCAGGCCGGATGCGGAAGAATTTCATCCGCGTGCTCCCCGGCGACCGGGTTACGGTCGAGCTCTCCCCCTACGACCTGACGCGAGGCCGGATCACCTACCGGCACCGATAGTCCCGCCACGACGGGACAACCACGACACCGACTACTCCGGACCGCCAATCGGGCGCCGGAGGCCTCGGCGTACTCAACGCCAATGGTGCGGCGACGCGAGCGCGCGCCCGTTAACATCCCATCTCCATGCTGCGCGAACGACGGGACGGGGCAAGCGATGAAGATCGGCGTATTCGCGCGGACGGCGGAGCGATGGCTGAACGGTGACCCAACGAGCTTCGCCGACTTCCGAGACCTGGCGCTGGCCACCGAGGCGGCCGGGCTCGACTCCTTCTGGCTCCCCGACCACCTGACGTATTACCCGCCGGATGGTGAGCCGCTCGGCTGCTGGGAGACGTTCACGATCCTGGGCGGTCTCGCCAGCGTCACCTCGACTATCGCCCTCGGCCCATTCGTGACCGCCATCGGATTCCGCAATCCGGCGTTGCTGGCCAAGATGGTGACGACGCTTGATGGCATGTCCGGCGGTCGCTTCATCCTCGGCCTCGGAGCCGGCAACTGGGAGGCCGAGCATCGCGCGTTCGGCTACCCGTTCGACCACCGCGCCGGGCGGTTCGAGGAGGCTATCGGGATCCTCGCGCCATTGCTCCGCGACGGCGCGGTTGACTTCCGCGGTAGGTATCACTCAACTGCCGACTGCATCCTCCGGCCGCGCGGGCCGTCACCGTCCGGCCCACCGATCTGGATCGGCGCGAAGGGCGAGCGGATGCTGCGGATCGGCGTCCGGCACGCCGGCGGCTATGTCGCCATCTGGCCGACCACGCTCGCCCAGGTCGTCGCGGAGCGCGAACGGCTGGCAGCCGCCTGCGCCGACGCCGGCCGCGACCCGGCGACGATCGACCTCGTGGTCGGCACGCACGTCCTTCTGCCCGAGGACGCGCGAACGGCCAGCGACGACCGCGTGATCAGCGGCACTCACGAGGAGATCGCCGCGCGGCTCCAGGAATTCGCCGATGCGGGCGTGGCGCATGTCGTCGTCGACCCGCGGCCTGACATCAGCCTGCGGGCCGTCGAGGAGCTCGGCCGGGTCGCGGAGCTGGTGCGGTAACGCGGCGACCCGGACGGCATCACATGTGGGTCCTTCTCAGGCCCACATCGCCTTCGCGGCGTCACCCTCGACACGGGCGTCGCCGCCGGAGTAGCCCATTGGAGCGCCGTCGGCCCGCCAGCAGGCCGCGCCGGCCATGACACCCGTCTCGGGGTCGATCAGAATGCCGTTCATTCCGCCGGCCACCTTGAGCGGCGTCTCGACGACATGGCCGCGGCGTTCGAGCTCTGCCTTCAGCTCGGCAAGTCCGGCAAAGCCCTCCTCGATCTCCAGGATCGGGCCGCGGTCCCATAGCCGCGGCGCCTCGACCGCCTCCTGGAGCGTCATGCCGTGGTCGATGACGTTGATGATGCCCTGCATGACCGTGCCGAAGATACGCACTCCCCCCGGCGTGCCAATCGCCATAAACGGCTTGCCATCCTTCATCACCAGCGTCGGCGACATCGACGAGAGGATGCGCTTGTCCGGCGCGATCGAGTTCGTCCGGCCCGGCGTCGGGTCCATCAGATGCATGCAGTTATTCAGCAGCATGCCCGTGCCCGGCACCGTCACCTTCGAGCCGAAGCCCCCGTTGAGCGTCTGGGTGGTCGCGACGACGTTGCCATCGGCGTCGGCCGCGCAGCAATGGGTCGTCGAGGCGCCCTCGCCTTCGGGCGCGACTGCGGCGACGTACTGCTGGGCGTGGGCGAGGTCAATCTGCCCGGCGCGATCGGCGGCGTAGGACTTCGAGGTCAGCCAATCAAGCGGGATGTCGGTCGTCGCCGGGTCGGCCATGTAGCGAAAGCGGTCGGCGAAGGCTATCTTCATCGCCTCGGCGATGACGTGGACGGTGTTGGGCGTGCCGAAGCCCATCGCGCCGATGTCGAAGCGCTCCAGGATGTTCAGCATCTGGATGATGTGGGCGCCGCCCGACGACGTCGGACCCATCGAGACGATCTCGTAGCCACGATAGGTCCCGCGGACCGGCGGCCGCTCGTAGACACGGTAGTCGGCGAGGTCCTCCATCGTAATCAGCCCGCCGTTGGCCGCCATGTCGGCGGCGATCGCCTCGCCGAGCGGCCCGCGGTAGAGGTAGTCTGGCCCGTGCTCGGCGATCGCGGCGAGGGTATCGGCATAGTCGGAGCGGACGATCCGGTCGTCGACAGCCGGCGCCTGACCGCCGGGCAGGAACACCTCAGCGCTGGCCGGAAAACGGGCCAGGTTGTCGCGCTCCATCTCGATCAACTGCGAGAGGTACGGGCTGACGCGGAAGCCGGTACGAGCGAAGCGGATCGCCGGGGCCATGACCTCGGCCAGCGACAGCCGGCCGTAGCGCTCGACCGCTGTCGCCCAGCCAAGCAGCGTCCCGCCGGTGGCGACCGCCAGGTAGCCGGTGCTGTTGAGATCGCCGACGACGTCGTTGTCGAGGTTGCCGGGGATCGCCTCGAACATGTCGGCCTTCGCCCTACGAGGGACAGTCGCGTAGTTGTCGATCGTCGTGCAGGCGCCGTCAGCCAGGCGGATGTTGATGAACCCGGCGCCGAAGATCGTCGTCATCATCGGCTCGACGACTGACAGGGCGAACATCGTCGCGATCGCCGCATCGACAGCATTGCCGCCCTGAACAAGGATCTCGTTCCCGGCCAGCGAGGCCAGCGGATGGTTCGACGTCACCATCCCCTTCGCCGCCGAAGCCGGCTGCTTCTCGGTTGTGCGTTTCGTTGCGACTGCCATGTTGGTTCCTTTCGGGACGTGGGGGTGAGGTCTCCTACCGCTCGTACACCACTTCGCCGCCGATGATCGTCGTCGTGACGCCGAGGTCGGCCAGGGTCGATGGATCGACGTCGCGCGGGTCCTGCTCGAGGATGGCGAAGTCGGCCAGCATGCCGGCCTTGATCTGGCCCTTGATGTCCTCCTCGAAGGTCGCGTAGGCGCCAGCGACGGTGTACATCTCCAGCGCCTCCTCGACCGTCACCGCCTCCTCCAATGCGTAGGACTGGCCGGTCCCGGTGCGCTCGGTGACGGCAGCCTGGATCGACTTCAGTGGCACATAGGACGACACCGGGCAGTCGGACGAGAAGACCAGCTTGATCCCGCGCTCGAGGAACGAGCGGAACGGGTAGGTCAGCTGGATGCGCTCCATGCCGAGATGACGGATGAACCCGTCGCCGTACTCCAGGATGAAGACCGGCTGCGAGACGGGGACGACGCCCAGCCGCTGGATGCGGTCGAGGATGTCGGGCCGGCAGATGCCGCAGTGCTCGATCCGGTGACGGTGGTCGTCGCGCGGGTAGGCGGTGAGCGCCTTCTCGTAGGCGTCGAGGACCCAGTCGATGCCCCGGTCGCCGATGGCGTGGACCGCGATCTGGTAGCCCATCATGTGGGCGCGCATGACGTAGTCCTCGAACTGCTCCTTCGGCATCATGGTCAGACCGAGGTTGTCGTCGCGCGGGTCGTTCAGGAACGGCTGGGTGACGGCGGCGGTGCGGCCAATCAGCGAGCCATCGATGAACAGCTTGACCGGGCCGACCCGCAGTCGGTTGCTGCCGAAGCCCTGGAGGAGGCCCAGCCCGTCGAGTTGGTCGATGAGGGTCTCGCGGATCATCATGCTCGTCCGCAGCTTCAGCGCGCCGCGCTCGACCGCGAGCTGGTAGGCGCGGATATGGTCGGCGGTCAGCGACCCCGCGTCCTGCGAGGAGGTGATGCCGGAAGCGATGTAGGCGTCGTTGCAGCGGCGTAGCGCCTCGACGTGATCCTCGACGGTCGGGACCGGCACCTGGTTGCGGATCGGTTGCTGAGCCGTCTCGTGG
>DAOKZM010000099.1:0-2867 GCA_035325665.1 Thermomicrobiales bacterium
ACGCGCTTCACGTCGGCCAGGTTCTGGAGGTATGGCTGGTTGGCGATGACCTCCCGGTCCTCGGCTACAGTCTTGATCAGCGGGACGAACGTCGCGACGACGCCGCGCCACTTGACGACCTCCGGGCTGACCATGTACTTGGCGAACTCGATCGCCGCCTCGGTGCTCTTGGAGTAGGCCGAGACCGCGAGCTGCCAGCCGCCGAGCGTGCCGACCGACTCGCCGCCCTCGCCGGCCGGCAGCGCGCCGACGTCGAACTTGTCCTTGACCGCCGAGCCCTCGCTCTGGCCCTGCGTGTAGGCATACGGCCAGTTGCGCATGAATGCCGCGTTCCCGCCCTGGAAGGCGTTGCGGGCGTCTTCCTCCTGGTAGCCGGTGACACCGGTCGGCGCGATCGTGCCGACCCAGCCGCCGGCCTTAGCCAGGATCGCCTTAGCCTTGTCGTTGTCGAGCGTGACCTTGCCTTCCTCGATGATCGAGCCACCGCCAGAAGAGGCGATCCACTCCAGCGCGTCGCAGGTCAGGCCCTCGTAGGCCTTGCCCTGGAAGACGAAGCCCCAGAAGTTCGGGTTGGCGGCCTTCTCGCCGTCCATGATCGTCTTGGCCTGCTGCTCCAGCTCGTCCCAGGTCTTGGGCGGGCCATCGAAGTTGTACTTCTCCAACAGGTCGGTCCGGTAGTAGAGGATGCCGAAGTCGCCGAACCACGGCGCGCCGACGAGCTTGCCGTCGATCGTGTTGTTCATGACAATCGACTCATACCACTGGTCCAGGCTGTCGCTGAACGCGTCGGTCAGGTCGGCCAGGTGCGGGGCGAACGCGCCGGGCCAGATGACGTCGACCATCATCAGATCGATCTCGCTCGACTTGGCCTCGAAGGCACGCTGGTAGGTCGCATACGTCTCGGTGGCGTCCTCCGGGCGGGGGATGACGGTGATCTCGATGCCGGTCGCCTTGCTGAATGCGTCGGCGAGCGTCTTGTCGAGCTGGTTGCCGATGCCGACGCCGTCGCCGTAATACGTCAGCTTAGCGCCGGCGTACGCCTTGGCGTCGGCGGCGTTGGCCGGACGCGCCGGTCGTCGACGTCGCGTCGCTGCCACCGCCGCAGGCAGCCAGCAACGCGCCGATCGCCGGGACCGACAGCCCCAGCACAGCCGCGCGTCGAAGCACCTGGCGACGGTTCAGCCTCCCCGCCATGACCTCGTTCATCAGCTCGGAGTACCCGTTGTCGTGTGGCACGAACCTCTCCATCCTTACGTTCCCGGCATGCTGCCGGCCATTCAACGCAACCTCATCCGCGCGTCGGAAGGCGCCAGGCGACGATGAGCGTCGAGCGACTGCCACCCTTCTTCACTGTACGACCGCGGCGCAACGATCGGACGCGCGGCACGATAGCCAACATCCACGCATGACGTGCACGCATGACGTGCCACGCATGACGTGCCCTGTGCGCCTGGACATGTCGGCTCGCAATTCGTTTGCCACAGACGCGTCGCCAGCAGCGACGACGCAGACGAAGAGGCCCGCGTCACCACCTCCGCGGGCCTGACTGCTAGGATCGCCCCCGCCCGTCCCTTACCAGGACGCCAGCACGCTCCATCAGGACGTGACGGCGGTGGACACGCCCCTGAATGCAGCAAGAGAAGTGCCATCAAGTCAAAGGGGTCAGCCACGACGGCCGCGGCCACGGAAGCGCTCGTGAAACGTGCTCGGGTGTGGCGTCCGCGGCGCCAGGCCACGCTCGTAGCCCTCGTCGAGCAACGGCTGGAGGACGTCGATGAAGCGGACCAGACGGCCCGCCAGCCGCTCGGCGAACTGCGGAGTGAGCGGCTCGACCTCGTGCAACTCGAATAGGTGGCCCCAGGAGCGCGTCCAGCGCTCCAACTCGACCTGGGCGCCCAGCTCGTGTTTGATCTCTAGGATGCTGAGGTCGAAGTGCGCCAGCAGCCGCTCGGTGCTGGCCGGGCCGTCTTCGAAGTGCAGGCCGACCTCGACCTGCCCCTTCTCGGCGTTGATCCAGACTTCGTAGTGGATGCGGTAGTTCGCGCCGTAGTGGACCTTGAGCAGGTTCATCGTCTGGCGCGTTTCGAAATCCTGACGGTCCAGCGGAAGCTCGCGCCGGGCGGCGTCGGCCAGGTCGCCGAAGAAGTCGCGCCGGCTGAGGGCGCCGGGTGTCTTCCGTCGCGCGACCATCCCCTCGTCTCCTTCCGCCGTCTCCGCTCCGTCGCCATCACTCATTCTGCCAGCCCGGCTGATCCTCCGGCGAGTGTTGCGCGCGGGCCGAGGCAGGCGTAGGATGAGGCAGGGCTAATACTGGCGTATGGACCGCCATAGAATCGGTGACACCCTCTTCCGATGCCGGACGAGCGAAACGGCACGACACCGCGCATCAGCGCCACCACGAACGACGACAGCGCCGTAGAGCAGCCGCCGGTCAGGCGCCGCTACGCCGGAGAAGTAATCGGGGGCCGGGCCGATACGGCGACGATCGCCGACGCGACCGAGATCCTGGCCGGCGCCAGTGGCCAGTCGCGGTTCCGGCGCATCCTGCCGTTCCTCGGGCCGGCGTTCATCGCCGCGATCGCCTACGTCGATCCCGGCAACTTCGCCACGAATATCGAGGCCGGCGCCTCCTACGGCTACATGCTCATCTGGGTCATCGTCGCCTCCAACCTGATGGCGATGCTGATCCAGTCGCTCTCGGCCAAGCTTGGCATCGCCACCGGCCACAACCTCGCCGAGCTGATCGGGCAGGAGTATCCGCGGCCGGTCGTCTTTGTGTTCTGGCTGCTGGCCGAGATCGTCGCGATGGCGACTGACCTGGCCGAGTTCCTCGGCGCGGCGGTCGGCCTGTACCTGCTGTTCAACAT
>DAOKZM010000099.1:2877-9379 GCA_035325665.1 Thermomicrobiales bacterium
CAACATACCGCTGCTGCCGGCCGGCATCCTGACCGGCATCGTCACCTTCGGCATCCTCGGCATGCAGCACTACGGCTTCCGTCCGCTGGAGGCGGTGATCACCGGGTTCGTCGGCATCATCGCCGGCTGTTACATCGTCGAGCTCTTCCTCGTCAAGCCGGACTTCGGCGCGACGATGTCGGCGCTCGCCCGGCCCCAGCTGGCCGGCGCCGAGAGCATCCTGCTCGCCTCCGGCATCCTCGGCGCGACGGTCATGCCGCACGTCATCTACCTGCACTCGGCGTTGACCCAGGACCGCATCGTCGCCCAGGACGCCGAGCAGCGCCGGCGGTTGTTCCGCTTCGAGCTGATCGACGTCTTCATTGCCATGGGCATCGCAGGATTCGTCAACGCCGCGATGCTGCTCATGGCGGCGGTCACCTTCTACCAGACCGACCTGATCGCGGAGGGGGACGACCTGATCCTGCGCGCCTACGAGACGCTGACGCCATTGCTCGGCGGCTCGGCCAGCACGATCTTCGGTATCTCGCTGCTGGCCGCCGGCCTGTCCTCGTCCACTGTCGGCACGATGTCGGGTCAAGTCATCATGCGCGGCTTCCTCGGCTGGCAGGTGCCGCTCTGGTTCCGGCGTTCGATCACGATGCTTCCGGCGCTGATCGTCATCGCCCTCGGCGTCGAGACGACCCGGACGCTCGTCATCAGTCAGGTGATCCTCTCGTTCGGCATCCCCTTCGCCCTGGTGCCGCTGGTAATCTTCACCCAGCGGCGCGACCTGATGGGCGATATGGTGAACCGGCGCCTGACGACGGTCGCCGCCACCGCCGTCGCCGCGCTGATCATCGCGCTCAACCTGTTCTTGCTATACCAGACGTTCTTCGGATCGTGACGATGACGACGACGCCTGAGATCCGCAACATCCTCGTCCCGCTCGACGGCTCGACACTGGCCGAGTCATCGCTGGCGCCGGTGCTGACGCTGGCGCGCGCGACCGGCGCGACGGTAACGCTGCTCCACGTCCTCGAGCATGATGCCCCGGAGAGCATCCACGGCCAGCCGCACCTGAGCGAGGAGGCCGAGTCCGCCGCCTACCTGGCCGACGTCGCCCGCCGCTGGGACGGCGAGACGACCTTCGCCCAGCACGTCCACCCCAACCCCGAGCACGACATCGCCGCCAGCATCGCCCAGCACGCGGCCGAGCTCGATGCCGACCTGATCGCGATCACGACGCACGGCGGGGGCGGACTACGCGGCCTTGGCTTCGGCCGGATTGCCCAGCAGGTGTTGCAGCAGACCGACCGGCCGGTGCTGGTCGTCCGGCCGGATCAGGTTCCGGCCCGCCGGTTCATCTGCCGACGCATCGCCGTCACGCTCGACGGCACCGCTGACGCGGCCCAGGCGCTGCCGCTGGCGCGCAGCCTGGCGAGCGCGCTCGGCGCCGGACTGACGCTGATCCGCGTCGTGCCGACGCTCGGCGCGGTCCGCGGCGAGCGCGCTGTCCCGGCGACGATGCTGCCGACGGCCACGGCGGCGCTGCTCGACATGCAGGTCGAGGAGGCTGCCCGCTATCTGGCGGCGGTCCGCGACGAGATCGGCGACCCGTCGATCGTCGCGCTCGTCCGGCGCGGCGACGTCGCCAACGAGATCGCCGCGGCTGTGAACGAGACGGGCTGCGACCTCGTGCTGCTGAGCACCCACGGCAAGGCTGGGCTTGAGGGGTTCGTCACCGGCAGCGTGGCGGCGAAGATCCTCGGCCGCCTCAGCCAGCCCATCATCCTCCTGCGCTCGCCGCGGGAGTAGGCCGGCGAGGGAGACAGACCTCAGCTATGCCCAGATGGCTCCCACTCCTCTTCCAATGTTGGGACAGGGGGTGTCCTGGATTGGACGGGCTTTGGAGCCGTTCTGACCGAGACGGCGCCCGCAAACCCCTCCCCAGGCCCCTCCCTTCACGAGGGTTCATGGGCGGACAGTTCTGAGCGGGACGCGTGCCGGGCTGGCATACCGCGGACCCATTCGCGACATTGGTAGTGTCTGACGCCGCCACACGTGCGAGCGGAGCCGTGCATGCCAGCCACCGTTGCGGTGGATCAGGAGATCCTCGAGCAGATCAAGACCACCATCCGCCCGTACGGCGTGCGACAGACCAGCGTCGACCGGCTGGCGCTGTTGGGCTGCGGCATCCTGGCCGCGCAGCGCTGTGTGCTGGCCCGGGTGGCCGACGAACTCGACGGGCTGGCCCTGACCGGTGCGCTGCGCACGGCCAGCATCAGCGCGGCGCCGGCGCCGCGCGCTCAACGACTGCTGGCTGGCGGCGGCCACCTGCTACACCTCGGTCGTGCGTGCGGTCGTCGCCGCCGCGCTGCTGGACAGTCGGCTGCGGGAGGTGGCGCTTCGAGTCACACCGATCGGGTCCATATGCTGCGCGTCAGTCTGGTCTACCGCGGTGGCAGCCTTTCGCTGGCCTGGGTGCGGTGGCCCAAAGGAGCGCTACTGGCAGGCGGTCGAGCAGGCCCTGACGACGGTGGCCGGGGTGATCCCGGCCCGGCTGCCGATCATCGTCGTAGCCGACCGGGCCTATGACGTGCCAGCCTTTGTGGATGCCGTCATCGGCCAGGGGTGGAGCTGGGTCGTGCGCGTCAAGGCGGGGAGCGACCTGACGCTGCGGGACCAGCGCGAGCAGCGGCTGCGGACGCTGGTCCAGCGCCAGTTGGCCCGCCCGGGCCGGCGCTGGCAGCAGCGCAGGCTGGTCTGCAAGCGGGCCGGCTGGCGGCGGGCGACGGTCGTAGGGGTTTGGGCCACCGGGCACGCCGAGCCGCTGGTGCTGCTGACGGATCGGCGACCGCGGATGGCCGTCGTGACTCTGTATCGCCAGCGCTGCTGGATTGAGCCGGGCTTTCGCCAGGACAAGACGGCAGGCTGGCAGTGGGAGGCCGGCCAGGCGCGGGCGCTGGCCCATCAGGAGCGGCTGATCCTGGCGTTGGCGTGGGCGACGCTTCGGCACGTCGCACGGTGATTGCGAGAAGCTGACTGCCCTATCGTGCCGGCTGCGACAAGGCGCTACCGACCCCGCCGACCGCTGTCACTCGACCGTATGCCACGTCGCTGGGTAGCATGGAGCGATGTCAAGGTGCGAGCCAGACCCATCGAACAGGCCGACGATCGAGCGAAGGAAGAGCATGATACGGTTGCTGCTGACGTCCGCAGGTATCAAGAACGCGAGCATCCACACCGCGCTGGTGGACCTCCTGAACAAGCCGATTGCCGAGTCCAGCGCGCTGTGCATTCCCACCGCGTCGTACGGGCACCCGATAGCCGGTCCGCGCGCGGCATGGCGGTTCATCAGTGGACAAGAGCCCGAAACCCCCATGTGCGAGCTGGGTTGGAAGTCTCTGGGCGTGCTGGAGCTCAGTGCGCTGCCGAGCATCGACGAGGCGCTGTGGGCGCCCATGGTCCAGGAGACCGACGTGCTGCTGGTCAATGGCGGCGACCCGTTGTATCTGTGCTACTGGATGCGGCAGTCCGGGCTGGCAGAACTCCTGCCGTCGCTGCGCGCGGTCTACGTTGGCCTGAGCGCCGGGAGTATGGTGATGGCCCCCAGGATCGGGGAGTACTTCGTCGGCTGGACGCCGCCCACCGGTGGCGATGAGACGCTCGGCATCGTGGATTTCGCGATGTTTCCGCACCTGGACCACGAGGACATGCCGGGCAATGCCATGGCCCACGCCGAACGCTGGGCCGCCGGCATCGGCATGCTGGCGTACGCGATGGACGACCAGACCGCCATCAAAGTGGTCGACGACACCGTCGACGTCATTTCCGAAGGGCACTGGAAGCTGTTTACCCGCTAAGAGCGAGCGGCTCATGGGAGGGCAGGGGACGGCGAGCGTGGGCTATGACTGACCGACCGGCAGCCGCTCGCCCCGCCGGATCGCGCCGGGGGAGACGCTGAAGAAGCGCTTGAAGGCCCGATTGAAGGCGGCTTCCGACTGGTAGCCGAGCCGGAGCGCGAGCTCACCCAGCGACGTATCCTCGTCCCGCAGCCAGGTCGCGGCGAGATACATTCGCCAGCGGGCGAGGTACTGCGTCGGCGGCTCGCCGGCCAGCGCGGCGACGATGGTGGCGGCGAGGTGACGATGTCGCGCTCGTCCTCGGCTACGGCCGGGACGGCGGGTGAGGCGCGACGCGTGCGGTCATCCCGCGACTGTCTGTCCGAGTTCGACGACGATCTCGGCCAGGCGGTCGAGCGACTCGGCGGCGCCCGCCTCCATGCCGGACTGGATGACGATGTCGCGGACCTCCTTCGAGGAGTAGCGCGAGGCGCTGGTCATCAGTGTCCGGCTGTCGCGCTCCTCGAAGGTGACGGTGACGAGCGATTCGTCGTCCGGCACCGGATCGAAGCACTCGGTGTGGACGATGCGGCTCGGTGGGTTGATCTCCTGGTAGACGCCGTGGAAACCGACCTCGTTGCCCTCGCGGTCGCGCAGCACCCAGCGCCAGGAGCCGCCGGGACGCAGGTCGATGTCGCAGGTGATCATCTCGTGGTCGCGCGGGCCCCACCAGCGGCGGACGTGCTCGGGGCGGGTGCTGGCCTCGAAGACGAGGGCGGCGGGGGCGGCGAACTCGCGGGTCATCGTGATCTCGGTGTCGGACGTCAGCGTGAACGTCGTGGCGCCGTGCGTGGTCGATGTCATCGGGTGCTCCTTGATCATCCAGTCGATCGTCAGGTCAACGGTCGGGGGCGCCGTCCTCCTTCTGCTGCAGCTCGCGGAGGTAGTCGTCCAGCCGGTCGAAGCGTTCCTCCCAGAGACGGCGGTAGCCGGCCATCCAGTCGTCAACCTCCTCCAGCGGCTCGACCTCGATCCGGCAGGGGCGCCACTGCGCCTCGCGGCCGCGCGAGATAAGGCCGGCGCGCTCGAGCACCTTGAGGTGCTTGGAGACGGCGGGGAGGCTCATCGCGAACGGCTCGGCCAGCTCGGTGACAGTCGCCTCGCCGCGCGACAGCCGGGCGAGGATGGCCCGGCGGGTCGGGTCGGCCAAGGCGGCGAAGGTGAGACTGAGCTGGTCGGTCGCAATCATGTGCTTAACCGTTCGGATAATTAACCAACTGGTGAAGTGCAGGATAGCGCATCGCGGCCGGATGTCAAGACCACGTGGCCCGTCGCTTGCGCCCGGTGCGGCAGGCATCGCCGAACGAGCATCGAGAGGGAGGATGCATGGCTCAGGTAACCAAGTCGATCGACGTCAACGTCCCGGTGGGGACCGCCTATAACCAGTGGACGCAGTTCGAGGAGTTCACCCGCTTCATGGAGGGGGTCGAGCAGGTCCGCCAGCTCGATGACACGCACCTGGCGTGGAAGGCGAAGGTCGGCGGGAAGACCGAGGAGTGGACCGCCGAGATCACCGAGCAGCACCCCGACCACCGCGTGGCCTGGAAGAGCACCTCGGGGGCGCGCAACGACGGCGTGGTGACCTTCCACCAGCTCGACGGCGGCTCGTCGCGCGTGACCGTGCAGCTGGAGTACGAGTCGGAGGGCGTGATCGAGAAGGCCGGCGACCTGGCCGGCATGGTCGATCGCCGGGTCCAGGGTGACCTCGAGCGCTTCAAGGAGTTCATCGAGAGCCGCGGCGGCGCGACCGGCGCCTGGCGTGGCGACGTCGAGAACCGCGCGGACGTCACCGGCAGCCAGGACGCCTGACCCGCCTGTCACGCTGATCCTGGCGGGCCGGCAGCTTCCGTGCGTCGCGGGCCCAGGAAGGGCTCTCGCCGCTCCCCGTGCCTGTCGTTACCGACCGTAGCGACCCGAGACCGGGCCGGTGTAGCCCGGTCCTGGCATGTCCTCGGCAGCCACGTAGTAGCCGCCACCACGCGCATTGCTGAACCAGTAGTACAGGACCTCGCGGTCGTAGGTAATGTCATCGACCCTGCCGTCGAGATTGCAGGTGGTCGTCGCCGTCACCTGGATGATGTTGTGCGTCGCGGCGTCGGTGTACTCCGTCGTGACCATGCTCGGCACGCAGGGGCCCGCGTCAGCGGACGGGGCCGCGCTAGCGACGCCGGCCAGCGACAGCAGCATCGAGAACGCGGCAACCAGGGCGATCAGATACCGTCGCATTCAGTCTTTCTCCTCACACGTCAGTCAATCAACCGGCCGGCTCCGGCCGACTCGGGACAGCGACCTCATCCCCTTCCCCCTTGCGTCCGGCTATCCGTGTATTTCATTCATAATCTGCATGCGGGAAGAGAGTGGTTCCCTGTGGGGGATCGAACTCAGAGATCGGCCGATCTGATCGGCGCTTCCCCTCGCTACCGCCTGCCGCTACACTGCCGCCGGTCGACGAGTAACGGGGAGGAACAGGCAGATGGCGGAGTACGACGTCCTGATTCGCGGCGGGAAGGGGATCGACGGGACGGCAAATCCGTGGTTCTTCGGGGACGTGGCGCCGGCCGGCGACAGGGGCGCCACGATCGCGCCGCGCGGAAGAATCGACGCCGCCAACGCCCGGG
>DAOKZM010000100.1:0-546 GCA_035325665.1 Thermomicrobiales bacterium
ACCGGCCGGACTTCGGGCGGCTGTGGGCGTCGCGCTTCTTCCCGACAGAGGGCGGGCGGGTCGAGCTGCCGGCCGAGATGTTTCTCCAGCCGCGGATTGAGGGGGAGATCGCCTTCCTGCTGAACGCGCCGCTGAGCGGCGCGGTGTCGGTCGAGGAGGTGCTGGCGGCGACCGAGGCGGCGGCGGCGTCGTTCGAGATCGGCGGCAGCCGCTTCAAGCGGCGCGACTTCCAGGTGATCGACACGATCGCCGACAACGCCTCGTTCGGCGCGTTCACCCTCGGGCCGTGGAGCCGGGGGATGCTGGCTGGCGACCTGCGCGAGGTGGCGATGACGCTGGAGCAGAACGGCGCCGTTGTCGTCGAGGGGACCGGCGTCGACAGCCTTGGGCACCCCGCCAGCGCGGTCGCCTGGCTGGCGGAGACGCTCGGCGGCTACGGGGTTTCGCTCCAGCCCGGCGAGATCGTGCTGTCCGGTTCGCTCGGCCGGGCGATGGCGGCGCAGAAAGGCGATGTCTTCACGCTGCGGCTGACGGGGCAGCCGCCGC
>DAOKZM010000100.1:556-6341 GCA_035325665.1 Thermomicrobiales bacterium
TTCGCCTGATCGTGGCTGCGAGCCGTGACCCACTGTCACCATCCGGCTATACTGGCCACTCGGACCAGTGACACGTGGGGCGAGCATGGTCATCACTCCGGCGCGGCAGCAGTATCTCCGGCTCAAGAGCGAGCACCCGGACGCGATCCTGCTGTATCGCATGGGCGACTTCTACGAGATGTTCGACGAGGACGCCCACACGGCGGCGCGAGTCCTCGGCATCACGCTGACCTCGCGAGAGTTCGGCCGCGGCGGCCGCGTGCCGATGGCCGGCATCCCCTACCACGCGCTCAACGGCTACCTGCGCCGCTTTCTGCGAGCCGGCTACCGGCTGGCGATCTGCGAGCAGCTCTCCGAGCCGGGGCGCGGTCTGGTCGAGCGCGACGTGACCCGCGTCCTCTCGCCCGGCACGATCGACGACCCAGCGCTGCTCGACGCCAGACGAGCCAACTTCCTGCTGGCGGTGGCCGGTCACGGCGCGCTGGTCGGGCTGGCGTGGGTTGACGTCTCGACCGGCGCCAGCGAGTACCGTGTGTTGCCGGCCGACGACCCCACCGGGCTGGCAGCCTTCGTCGATCAGCTCAACCCGGCTGAGATCGTCGGGCCGGAGACGGACGACCTGGAGCTGGACGCGCGGGTGACGATCCGGCCGGTCGGCGGCGAGTGGACGATCGATGGGGCCGAGCGGTTACTGGCACAGCGCTTTCCCGGCGGCGAGCCGGTCCGGCCGGCCGCGGCGCGGGCGATCGCGGTGCTGCTCGCCTACCTCGAACGCGGCCAACCGGCGCTGCTGAAGGCCCTTGAAACGCCGATCCCCTACCAGACCGACGGGATCATGGTGCTGGATCGCCAGACGCGGCTGAACCTGGAGATCGACCTGCGCTCCCGCGACCGGCACGACCTGTTCGGGCTGTTGAACCGGACTCACACCGCGCCGGGAGCCAGGCGGTTGCGAGCGTTGTTGGACCGGCCTTTGCTCGACCGCGGCGCGCTGGAGCGGCGACTGGACGCGGTCGAGGAGCTGGTCAGCGACGTGCCGCTGCGGACGGGGCTGGGCCGCGCGCTGACCGGGTTGCTCGACCTCGAGCGGCTGGCCGCGCGGGTGGCGACCGGCGCGACGCGGGCGACCGAGCTGCTGGCCCTGGCCGAGACGCTCGCCGGAGCTGAGCGTGCTGGCGCGGTGCTGCGCGACCGCGCCGAATCGGCGCTGCTGGTCGAGCTGGCGGCCGAGATCGACGCACTGCCCGAGGTGCAGGCGCGCATCCGCGCCGAGCTGGACGGCGAGACGTCGCGGCTGCTGCGGACGGGCATCGACCGGCGACTCGACCTGATCTACGCCGCGATCGACCGCGATCGCGACGCGATCGCCGGGATGGAGCGCGAGGAGCGCGAGCGCACCGGCATCCGCTCGCTGAAGGTCGGCTACAACAAGGTCTTCGGCTACTACCTGGAGCTGTCGCGGGCGAACCGCGATAAGGCCCCCGCCGACTACATTCGCAAGCAGACGCTGACTAACGCCGAGCGCTACGTGACCCCGGCGCTGAAGGAGGCGGAGAGCCGTATCCTGGCGAACGAGGAACGCGCCGCCGAGCTAGAGGCGGAGCTGTTCGCCCGGCTGGTCCGCGAGCTGGGCGAGGCGGTCGCGCGGATGCGGGCGACGGCGGCAGCGCTGGCCATGGCCGACACGCTGGTGGCGCTGGCGACGGTCGCGGTCGAGCAGCGCTACGTCCGGCCGGCCCTGAACGACTCGACCGATCTGCTGATCGAGGGCGGCCGCCACCCGATCGTCGAGCGCCAGCTGCCGCCGGGCGAGTTCATGCCGAACGACACGCGGCTCGACGCGGACGGCAATGTGGTCATCCTGACCGGGCCGAACATGGCCGGCAAATCGACCTGGCTGCGGCAGGTAGCACTGATCGTCTTCCTGGCGCAGATCGGCTCGTTCATCCCGGCCGAGCGCGCGCGGATCGGGCTGGTGGACCGCATCTTCACCCGCATCGGCGCGCACGACGATCTGGCCGCCGGGCGCTCGACGTTCATGGTCGAGATGCTGGAGACGGCGACAATCCTGCGCCACGCCACCGGGCGCTCGCTGGTGGTGCTGGACGAGATCGGGCGCGGGACGAGCACCGAGGACGGAGTCGCGATCGCTGGCGCCGTCGTCGAGCACCTCGTCGAACAGGTCGCGGCGCGGACGTTGTTCGCGACGCACTTCCGCGAGCTGGCGCGCCTGGCCGGCGAGCTGCCCAGGGTGGTCGCGCTCCAGACGGCGATCGAGCGCCACAACGACGCGCTTGTCTTCCTCCACGCGATCGTGCCGGGGGTGGCCGAGGCGGCGTTCGGGCTAGAGATCGCGCGCCTCGCGGGCCTCCCGCCGTCCGTCATCCAGCGGGCGCGGCTGGGGATAGCCGAGACTCCGACCATGCCTCTTCCGGCGCAACGTCCTACAACGGCGCTCGACCTCGTCCGCGAGCGGGTACTCGACGAGCTATTGGCCGCCGACGTCGCCAACACGACGCCGCTGGCGTCGCTGAACCTACTGGCCGCGCTCCAGCAGCGTCTGCGTGCGGCCGGCGAGGAGCAGGTCGGGCCGCGGGCGCTTCTCGTCGCCGAGGACCGCCGCGACGCGGCCCGCGCCGACTGATGGCGATTCGCGTCCTGCCCGAGGCGGTCATCCAACGCATCGCGGCCGGCGAGGTGATCACGCGGCCGCGCGCCGCCGTCCGCGAGCTGGTGGACAACGCGCTCGACGCCGGGGCGACGCGAGTCGAGATCGAGATCGCCGCTGGCGGCTACGACCTGATCGCGGTCCACGACGACGGCACGGGGATCGCCGCCGCGGATGCCGCGCTCCTCTTCACCCGCCACGCGACGAGCAAGCTCGACGGGCTGGGCGCGCTCGACGCCGTCCGGACCCTCGGCTTCCGCGGCGAGGCGCTGGCGAGCCTGGCCGCCGTCGCCGAGGTCGAGGTCCGCAGCCGGCATATAGACGAGGCCGTTGGGCTGCGGCTGGCGAGCGACGGGGCGCGGACGCCGCTGGCCCGGCAGGCCGGCACATCGGTCGCAGTAACGCGGCTGTTCTCGCGCTACCCGGTCCGCCGCGAGGGGGCGACGCCGGTCGGCGAGGCGCGGGCAATCCGGCGGCTGGTGACCCAACTGGCGCTGGCCCGTCCCGAGGTGAGCTGGCTGCTGCGGTCGGACGGCCGGCTCGTCCTGCTGACGACGGCGGGAGATCGACGGACCGTACTGGACGCCCTCGACGGCGCCTCGCGCGACGCGCGGCTGATCGACCTCGGGCCGCTGGACGCTGGCGGGGCGTGGGTCGTCGGCCTGGTCAGCGGTCCGGCCACCTCCCACGGCAGCCGCGAGGGGATCGTGCTGGCGGTAAACGGCCGGCTCTGCGACGTGCCGGAGCTGCGCCGGGCGATCCAGCGCGCCTACGCTGACGTCCTGCCACGCCACCGCTTCCCGCGGGCAATCGTGGAAGTCGAGATCGCGCCGGAGCGGGTGGACGCCAACGTCCATCCGGCCAAGGAGCGCGTCGCGATCCGCGACGTCGCCGCCATCGCCGGCCCGCTGGGCGACGAGCTGCGCTCGCTGCTGGGGCGCGCGACGCACCTGGTCAGCGGCCACCGCTCGCTGGCGCTCGACCTCGGCCGGCTGCCCGGCGGTGGGCTGTCAGAGGAGGGGGCCGGCTACGCTGCCGGAGGCTGGGAGCGTCGGGAGGTCGCGGCCGGGTCGCTGCCGGCGCTGCGCGTCGTGGGGCAGGTCGCCGACACGTTGATCGTCTGCGAGACGGAGATCGGCACGCTGCTGGTCGACCAGCACCGCGCCCACGAGCGCGTGATCTACGAGCGGCTGCTGGCCGGCGAGGCAACCGAGGCATCGGAGCCGCTGCGGCTAACCGTCCCGCGGCAGTTGCTGGCGACGCTGGAGTCGGCGACGGACGACCTACGTCATGCCGGCTGGTGTTGGACGGAGTTCGGGCTGGATGACATTCTGGTGACGGCCAGTCCGGACGGGTTGGAACCGGACGAGTTGTCGGAGGTTCTGGCGCGCTACGCCGCCGAGCCGGCCCACGACGTGCTGGCGGCGGCCGCCTGCCACGCAGCGATCCGCAAGCGCCGTCCGCTCGACCCGCCCGCCGCCGTGGCGCTAATGGAAGCGCTGACCCGCACTCGTACCCCCGCCACCTGCCCCCACGGCCAGCCGATCGTCCTCAACCTCGACCGCGAGTTCCTGGAACGGCAGTTCGGGTGGAGGTGAGGGATGAGGGACGAGGGATGAGGGACGAGGAGATGGAGACGTGCGGCCGAAGCATCAGCCGGACCATGAGTGTGGACAGCCGACGACGTTGACACGCCGGCACGGCGCTGCTACGTTGGCGCGTCGTTGGAGTCAGACCGGTGGGTCGGGGAGAGGGGCAGCGGATGAGTCTGGACGCAGTATCGCGGCGGATCGCGCGGGCGCAGGAGCTGATGGCGGAGCGCGACCTCGACTACCTGTTCGTCGCGCCGTCGTCGGACATGATCTACATGTTCGACGGGCCGTCGCACGCCAGCGAGCGGCTGGCGCTGGTGATGATCCCGCGTGAGGGCAAGCCGCAGGTCGTCGTGCCGCAGCTGGAGTACTCGCGCTTCGCCGACAAGGCCGAGATCGCGCACATCCATACCTGGCCGGAGACGGCCCAGCCGGTCGAGCTGGTCGCCGAGCTGCTGAGCGGGATAGAACGACCGCGGGTCGCGGTTAGCGACAAGATGTGGAGCGTCTTCCTGGTCCGGATGCTGGAGGCGATCCCCGACGCGACCTGGAGCAGCGGCACGCCGATCATCCGCGAGTTGCGGATGGTGAAGGACGAGTCGGAGATCGAGAAGCTGCGGGTCGCGGCCGCGGCGGCCGACCGCGCCTGGGACGAGTTCGCGACGACGGCCAGCATCATCGGCAAGACCGAGCGCGAGGCGGCCATGATGCTGACCGAACTGCGCCGCAAGCACGGTCTGGATGTCACCGGGATCGGGATCTGCGCCAGCGGCCCGAACGGCGCCAATCCGCACCACTCGACCGGCGACCGGATCCTCCAGGAGGGCGATGCGGTCGTCTTCGACTTCGGTGGGACGATCGACGGATACCATGCCGACGTCACCCGAACGGTCTACCTCGGCGAGCCGACCGACGAGTACCGCAAGGTCTACGAGATCGTCCTGCGGGCGAACCGGGTCGCGCTGGGCGAATTCCGGCTCGGCAACGCCTGCCAGGACGTCGACCGCGCGGCGCGCAAGGTCATCACCGACGCTGGATACGGCGAGTACTTCATCCACCGCGTGGGTCACGGTCTGGGGCTTGACGGTCACGAGGAGCCGTACCTCGTCGAGGGCAACGACCTGCCGCTGCAGGTCGGCATGGTCTTCAGCGACGAGCCGGGCATCTACCTACCGGGCAAGTTCGGGATCCGGGTCGAGGACGCCGTCGTCGTTCGCGAAAACGGCGGAGAACTGCTCAACCACTGCAACCGCGAGCTGACGGCGATGTCGTAGTACGATGCCCACGTGACGGCCGGAGCGGTTCCTGGCAGCGTATACATCAGCAGCGGCGACGCCCGAGGCGCCGAGTCTTGGCGCGTCGGGCGTTCAGGCAACTCGCGATCACCGCGTCGTGTTATTGGCGTTCCACTGGATCGCCGTCCGGACGGGATCGACCCTGCCGCGGGCGGCGAGTCGGTAAGAGGGGGAAAACGACCATGGCGGACTGGACGGAATCGGCCCTGCGCCGGCGGCTGACGCGCCGG
>DAOKZM010000100.1:6351-9345 GCA_035325665.1 Thermomicrobiales bacterium
CGACCGCCACGACGGCGCCGTCCGCATCGACGCCAGGTGGCGGTGGCGCCGCGACCGCGCCGGCCGAGGCGACGAGTGCCGGGACCGAGACGAGCGGCTCGCCGGAGACCGGCGCGGGCGGCACGCCGACGACCGGCGGCAGCATCCTGATCGGCACGCTGGGCGAGGCCGGCACGATCAACCCGATCGCCGCCAGCCAGTCGGAGGACTACTTCCGCTGCAGCCTGATCTACGAGCAGCTCGTCCGGCTCGACCCGGCGACCTACGAGCCGAAGCCGAGCCTGGCCTCGCAGTGGGAGGTCAACGACCTTACCTTCACGTTCACGCTCCACGACAACATCATGTTCTCGGACGGCTCGAACCTGACCGCCGACGACATCGCGTTCACCATCCAGGCGATGCTGGACACGAAGAACGCCAGCCCGCGCCAGTCGCGGCTGATGTCGATCGAGGGGGCCAAGGAGTTCGCCGATGGCTCGGCGACCGAGGTCTCAGGCGTGAAGGTCGTCGATCCGACGACGATCGAGATAACGCTGGCCGAGCCGGATGCCTCGATTCTGTTTAACATGTACTACGTGCGACCGCTGCCGAAGGCGCTACTGGAAGGCAAGGACCTCTCCAAAGCCTCGACCGACCCGTTCTTCCAGAATCCGGTCGGAGCGGGTCCGTTCAAGTTCGTCTCGTGGACGGTCGGCGCCGACTTCGTCGGCGAGCGGAACGAGCACTACTACCAGGAGGGAAAGCCCTACCTGGACAAGTTCACCCACCGGACGATCACCGACTCGCAGGCGCTGGTCAACTCGCTGCTTTCCGGTGACATCGACGGATCGGTCTATCCGAGCCCGTCCGGGGCCGACCAGCTCAAGGCGAACGCGGACCTCGAGGTGCTGGTCCCGCCGTTCGGCTCACCAGACGGCTGGATCTTCAACTTCAAGAACGAGTACCTGGCGAAGAAGGAGGTCCGGCAGGCCATCGCCTATGCGCTGGACATGGAGCAGTTCGCCAAGGACTCGCTCTACGGTCTCGGCGCGGCAGGCACCGGACCGGTCGCGCCGGGCAACTTCGTCTACGACTCGTCGCTGACGCCGCACCCGTATGACATGGACAAGGCCAAGGAGCTGCTCGACCAGGCCGGCCCGCCTCCCTCGGGCATCAAGTTCATGGTCAACCAGGGCAACGTGCTGCGCGAGGACTTCCTGACGTTGACGCAGGCACAGCTCTCGAAGCTTGGCTGGGAGATCGAGCCGGTCGTGATCGAGTACGCGACCGCAGTCGATCAGGTGACCGCGCGCAGCTACGATGTCGCCGAGAGCCAGATGGTCGGCGCTGGTATCACAATCGACCCCGGCGACCTGGCCTCCTACTATGAAACCGACGGCTCGGCCAACTACGCGGGGTATAGCAACCCTGACCTCGACAAGCTGTTCGACGAGGCGCGGACGACGCTGGATGTCGAAAAGCAAAAGGACATTTACGCGCAGATCCAGCAGATCCTGGTCGAGGACCTGCCAGCGACCTACTCGTGGTACCGGCCGTACCTGCACGTGGTGAAGAAGAAGTTCGCTGGCTACGTCGATAGCAACCTGTCGAATGGGCTGTTTGCCGAGCTCGAGAACGTCTACATCAAGGAGGGTTAGGCGGCCCGAAGCGCCACGATCGCGGGCGCGCCGCGCCCGCGATCGTGGCTTCCGATGCCGGAATCGAGGGAGTGCGGCGTGAGCGCGGAGGGCCACGGCGGGACCGTCCCGCCGCCGGCCGGGAAGCAGAGGGGCGCCGGGGTCTAGTGGCATCTTACGCTACGCGATCCGCCGGGTCATCGGGGCGATCCCGCTGCTGATCGGACTGAGCATCATCATGTTCGGCCTGGTCCATATCGCGCCGGGCGATCCGATCCAGTCGATGATCTCGCCCGACACCACCGACCCGGCCTTTGTCGAGCAATTGCGAAAGAACTACGGGCTGGACAAGCCGCTGCCGGTCCAGTACGCAATCTATATCGGCAAGCTCGTCCGCGGTGACTTCGGCCGGGCGATCACGTTCAACGGCAAGCCGGTGCTGACGCTGATTAAGGAGCGGGCGAAGGCGACGATCATCCTGCAGATCGTCTCGCTGACGATCGCGCTGCTGATCGCCATCCCGCTCGGCATCATGTCGGCGACCCGCCAGTACAGCTTCCTCGACAACTCGACGACGGTCGGGGCATTCATCGGGCTGGCGCTGCCGAACTTCTGGCTGGCGCTGCTGTTGCAGTTCTACCTGAGCGTCAAGCTGGGCTGGCTCCCGGCGATCAGTACCGACGTGTCCAACGCCGATCTGCTCGGCAAGGTGAAGTACTCGGTTATGCCGGTCGCGGTGCTCGCCTTCCCGTCCATCGCCTACTTCGCGCGCTTCATGCGCTCGGCGATGCTCGAGGTCATCAACCAGGACTACATGACGCTGGCGCGAGCGAAGGGGCTGAATGACCGGAACGTGCTGTTTCGACACGGCTTCCGCAACGCCCTGATCCCGATGATCACCGTCACCGGTCTGCAGGTCTCGCGCATCCTGGGTGGCTCGGTCATCATCGAGAAGATCTTCGCCTGGCCGGGACTGGGCTCGCTGGCCTACGACGCCATCACCCAGCGCGACTATCCGGTGATCCTCGGGGTGACGATCATCGCTGGCGCCTTCGTCATCTTCGTCAACCTCGTTGTCGACCTCCTCTACGTCATCGTCGACCCGCGCGTGTCGTTGACTCGCTAGCCACGGTGACGGAACGGAAGATGGCTGAGATGGACCGAACCAGCGATATCGGCGGCGCGATCGCAACTGGAGCAACGCCACCCAGGCGCCAGCGCCCGGTGCTCAGGCGGTTCATGCAGAACAAGCTGGCCGTGGCGGGCATGGTCGTGATCGTCTTCATGTACGCGGTCGCGATCATGGCGCCGGTCATCTCGCGCTACGACTACAAGGAGCTCACACCCGGCGCGCGAAACCTGCCGCCATCGGCCGAGC
>DAOKZM010000101.1:0-7744 GCA_035325665.1 Thermomicrobiales bacterium
TCAGCGAGGACTACCTGATCAAGCGCCCGCTGCTCCAGGCGATCGAGCACCGCGGCAAGGCGCCGGTCCTGCTGATCGACGAGATCGACCGCGCCGACGAGGAGTTCGAGGCGTTCCTGCTCGAGCTGCTCTCCGACTTCCAGGTCACGGTCCCCGAGCTGGGCACGATGAAGGCCGAGTACCCGCCGATCGTCATCATCACCTCGAACCGGACCCGTGAGCTACACGACGCGCTCAAGCGTCGCTGCCTCTACCACTGGGTCGACTACCCGACGGTCGAGAAAGAGTACCGGATCGTCACCTCGAAGGTCCCGGGCATCAACGACCGGCTGGCGCTGCAGATCTCGCACTTCGTCCACGACCTGCGCCAGGTCGACCTCTACAAGCTGCCGGGCGTTGCCGAGACGCTCGACTGGGCCGCCGCCCTGATGGCGCTCTCGCAGCGCGAGCTGTCGTCCGAGGTGACCTCGGCGACCCTGGGCGCGATCCTCAAGCACCAGGAGGACGTCCAGACGGTCCGCAAGAACAAGCTCGACGACCTGGTTGCGGCTGCGGCGAGCAATGGTTAGCGTCGACTCCGCCCAGCACAATCACGTCTACGAGCCGGGCCAGACGCTGCTGCGCCGGTCGCTGCGCTTCGGCCGGCTGCTGCGCGCCAACGGCATCAAGGTAACGCCGTCGCAGGTGATGGACTTCGTCCACGCCACCAAGCACGTCGGCATTCAGAACCGCCGCGTCTTCAAGGAGGCCGCCGAGGCCTGCCTGGTCACGAAGGGCGAGGATCGCGAGATGTTCTCGATCCTCTTCGACGCCTACTGGCGCTCGAAGCGCCCGTCCAACGACCAGGACCAGCAGATCTTCAAGCCCTCCGACGACTCGTCGATGGAGCCGATCGAAGGGCTCGACGATGCCGAGACTGAGGACGGCGACGGCCAGTCCGAGTTCGGCGAGGGCATGGAAGGGCTCGCCGTCGACGACGACTCGGATGCCGGCGACCTCGCCGACGCCGACGACAGCGACCTCGAGTCCGTCCTGACCTACAGCGGCTCCGAGGCGCTGCGCACCAAGGACTTCTCCGAGTTCACCGCCGAGGAGCTCGAGCAGGCCCGCATCCTGATGAAGCGCCTCAAGTGGGAGATCGGGATGCGCAAGTCGCGCCGCAAGGTCGCGACCCCCAAGGGCCGCTACATCGACGCCCGCCGGACCATGCGGAAGTCGCTGCAGACGGCCGGCGTGCCGCTGCGCATCTCCGAGCGCAAAGTCAAGATGAAGCCGCGCTCGCTGGTCGTCATCTGCGACATCTCCGGCTCGATGGACCGCTACTCGCGGCTGCTCCTGCAGTTCATCCACACTATCGAGAACGATATGGCCCGCGTCGAGGCGTTCGTGTTCGGCACGCGCTTGACGCGGATCACCCGCGTCCTCAAGAAGCGGCCGATCGACGAGGCTATCACCCGTGTGTCCAAGGAGGTCCAGGACTGGGCCGGCGGCACCCGCATCGGCGAGTCGATCCAGAGCTTCAACCAGGACTGGGCCCGCCGCGTCCTGCGCAACGGCGCCGTCGTCCTGATCATCTCCGACGGTTGGGACCGCGGCGACCCGCAGCTCCTCGGCAACGAGATGATGCGGCTGCAGCGCTCGTGCTACCGGCTGATCTGGCTCAACCCGCTGCTCGGCTCGCCGCGCTATCAGCCGCTCACTCGCGGCATGCAGGCGGCCCTGCCGTTCATCGACGACTTCCTGCCGGTGCACAACCTCGAGAGCCTCGAGCTCCTCGCCGAGCACCTCTCGGATATCGGCGAGTACCGGCCCGTCCGCCGCCAGGCTCCGCTGGAGTTCGTCCAGCAGCGCATGGCGTCAGTCTAGCGACGCTCGAGCGCACCGGGAGCGGCGCCTGCCGCTCCCGGTTCTTCATCTCCCGCACTGGTCGTGATGGCCTCACGGATGTGACAATCAACCGCTCGCCGCCCCGGCGGCCGGCGCCGGCACCCCGCGCCACGGCCTCGAAGGAAGGACGGCCCGATGACCCTGATGGAGCACCTGCTCTACGCCAACGAGCGGTACAGCGAGACGTTCACGCAGGGCAGGCTCCCCCGCACTCCCCGCCTCCAGCTCGCCATTCTGACTTGCATGGATTCGCGCATCGACCCCGACCGCATCCTCGGTCTCCAGGAGGGAGACGCCCACGTCATCCGCAACGCAGGTGGCCGCGCCAGCGACGACGCCATCCGCTCCCTCGTCCTTTCTTATCGCCTGCTCGGCACCCGCGAGTTCCTCGTTATCCACCACACCGACTGCGGCATGACCAAGATCACCAACGAGCGCATGCGCGACGAGCTCCTCCAGGACCTCGGCGCCGACGTCTCTCACATCGACTTCCTGCCGATCACCGACCCCGACGAGACCGTCCGCGCCGACGTCGACGCCATCCGCTCGTCCCCAATGGTCCGCAGCGACATCCGCGTCCATGGCTTCGTCTACGACGTCACCACCGGCCGTCTCCGCCCGGTCGTCTACACGCCGCCGCAACGGTGATTGGCGCTCCTCGCGTCTCGCGTCCCTCACCGCCGGGAATGCCCGAGCCTGCCCGGGCGCTATACAATGCAGAGGGCGCCCACAAGAACCGCCCGAGGGGAGTGAAATCATGCGCGACATCCTTGAGTACGTTGATGAGTGGACCCGCGAGGGCGAGGAGATCGCGCTGGCTACCGTCGTCGGCGCGGCCGGCTCGACGCCGCGGCCCGTCGGCGCGAAGCTCGTCGTCACCCGTTCCGGCCGGATGCAGGGCTCGGTCAGCGGCGGCTGCGTCGAGGGCGCCGTCATTCAGACCGCGATGGAGGTCCTCGACTCCGGCACGCCGCAGCTCGTCCACTTCGGCATCTCGGACGAGATGGGCTGGGAGGTCGGCCTTTCCTGCGGCGGCGAGATCGACGTCTTCGTCGAGCCGCTCGGGACGAGGGGCTAGCCGATGAACGCCGAGACCTTCAAAGCGCTCGAGGAGGCCATCCACGCCGACAGTCCGGCCGTCGTCGCCACCGTCATCGCCGGCCCGGCCCTCGGCAGCGAGTTGCTCTACGTCCATCCCGACCACTGGCTCGGCTCGCTCGGCGACGCCGACACGCCCGAGGTGCGCGACCAGATGCGCGCCATGATTCGGGACGGCGGCACGGCTCAGGTCGAGCAGGGCGACAACCGTCTCTTCGTCGAGGCGCACCTGCCGCCGCCGCACCTCGTCATCATCGGCGGCGTCCACATCGCCATGCCACTCGTCACCTACGCCAACACGCTCGGCTACCAGACGACGATCATCGACGCCCGCGGCCAGTTCCTGACCGAGGAGCGCTTCCCCCACGCCGGCCGGCTGATCGACGCTTGGCCCGACGAGGGCCTCGCCCAGCTCAACCTGCACCCCGGCGTCGCCGCCGTCTGCCTGGCCCACGACCCCAAGTTCGAGGACCCGGCGATGGAGGCGTTGCTCAAGAGCGACGTCGGCTATATCGGCGCGATGGGCAGCCGCAAGACGAGCGCCGAGCGTCGCGAGCGCCTCAAACTGGCCGGCTTCAGCGACGAGCAGCTCGACCGCATCTACGGCCCGGTCGGCCTCAACATTGGGGCTCAGTCGCCGGAGGAGGTCGCCCTCGCCATCATGGCCGAGATCGTCGCCGTCCGGCGCGGCAAGAGCCCGCGCCAGGCGAACGTCATGGCCGGGGCCAAGTCCACCGCGTGAGCGCCGCGCCGATCGCGATCGTCGTCCTCGGCGCCGGCACGTCGTCGCGCCTCGGCCGGCCAAAGCAGCTCCTGCTGGTCTCCAGCCAGCCGCTCCTGGAGCGCACGCTCGACATCGCGCGAGACTGGACGCGCGGCCCGCGCGTCCTCGTCCTCGGCAGCCAGGCGGACGACATCCGCGCCTTAGTCAACACCGAGAAGTACGGTGTCGTCGTCAATCCCGACTTCGCCAGTGGACAGGCGTCGTCCCTGCGCGCCGGTCTTGCCGCGCTGCCCGACGAGTGCGCTGCCTCGATCGTCCTCCTCGGCGATCAGCCGCTCGTCCAGCCGTGGCTGCTGGACAGCCTCGCCACAGCCTTCGATCCGGCCGCCGATGCCGCCGTCCGCCCGCGCTACAGCGACGGACCCGGGAACCCGGTTCTCCTCGCCCGCTCGCTGTTCCCGGAATTGATGTCGCTCACGGGCGACATCGGCGCGCGCGACGTCCTCCGCGCCCACCGCGACTGCGTCCGCGAGATCGACTGGTCTCGCCAACCCGCCCCGCGTGATGTCGATACACCCGATGACTACGCCGCCCTGCTCCTCGACTGGGCAGCGCTCGGCGCTCCAGACATCCCGCGCTACTGCCAGCGTTGCGCGAGCGAGATGGAGTGGCGGGAGCGCCACGGCCGCCTGCGCCCAGTCTGCCCGCACTGCGGCTTCACCTTCTTCGCCGACCCGAAGCTCGCCGCCGTCGTCGTCGTGGAAGTCGACGGCAAGGTCCTCCTCCACCGCCGTGCGATCGACCCGGCCCGCGGCAAGTGGACGCTCCCGGGCGGCTACGTGGATCGCGGCGAGGACGTCGAGGACGCCGCCCGCCGCGAAGTCCTCGAGGAGACGGGCGTCCGCGCGCGCGAGCTCACGCCGCTCGGGATCTTCTCCGAGAGGGGCGAGACCGTCGTCCTCGCCGCCTTCCGCGCTACGGCCAACGGTCAGACGCCGCGACAGTCCGCCGAGAGCCTGGAGCTCCGCGCCTTCGACCCGGACGACCTGCCGCCCCTTGCCTTCCATCGCGATCAGCTCGTCATCGACGCCTGGCGCCGGACGCGTTGACCGCACCCCCCGCCTCGGGGACACTACACACCGGCGAGGCCACGCCTCGCGATGCGGCGACGATCTGACGAGGAGGCAGCGATGGCAGGCCAGACGACCGATGGACGCTACGTCGGACAGCCGCTCCGCCGGCAGGCGGACCGCAAGCTCGTCACCGGCCGTGGCACGTTCGTCGACGACCTCCAGCCGGCCGGCTGCCTCCATGTCGCCTTCGTTCGCTCCCCCTACGCGCATGCCGAGGTCGTCTCGATCGACGCGAGTGCCGCCGCTGCCGCCCCGGGCGTCGTCGCGGTCGTCACCGGCGCCGAGGTGGACGACTGGCTCGCCCCGCAGCCGATCCACGACCCGCAGTTCTTGCCGAACCGCCCGATGACCCGCCGCTCACTAGCCCTGGACAAGGCGCGGTTCGCTGGCGACGCCGTGGCCGCCGTCGTCGCCGAGTCCGCCGAGGCCGCCCACGATGCCGTCGAGCTGGTCGAGGTCGACTACCGCGAGTTCCCCGTCGTTACCACCGCCGAAGCTGCGATGGCCGACGACGCCCCTCTCCTCTACGACGCCTGGGACTCCAACGTCGCCTACCACCTCCACGCAGGCTCCGGCGACGTCGACGCCGCGCTCGCCGAAGCGGCCCACCGCGTCCCGCTCCGCCTCGTCGTCCCGCGCGTCGCCTCGGTCTACGTCGAACCGAAGGCCGTGCTGGCCGAGTACGACGCCGACGAGGACCGGCTGACCGTCCACGCCTCGACCCAGACGCCCCACGGCCTGCGTTCCCAGATCGCGACCGTCCTCGACATGCCCGAGCACGCCATCCGCGTCATCGCGCCGGACGTCGGCGGCGCCTTCGGCACCAAGGGCCGCCACGCGGCCGAGTATCTGTTCACCGCCGCCGTCGCCCGCCGCCTCGGTCGTCCGGCCAAGTGGGTCGAGCTGCGCAGCGAGTACTTCCGCATCGCCAACCAGAGCCGCGATCAGGTCCAGGAGCTGGAGGCCGCCGTCGCCGCCGACGGCACGATTACCGGCCTGCGCGTCCGTGTGCTGGTCAACTGCGGCGCCCACAACGCCTCGACCCACGGCCAGCGTACGCTGATTATGTCGAGTGGCGCCTATCGCATCCCCAACCTCGTCACCGATGTCTACGGCGTCATGACCAACACGACGCCAACCGGCCCCTACCGTGGCGCCGGCCGGCCCGAGGCCGCCTACATGCTCGAACGGCTCATCGAGGAGATCGCCCGCGTCACCGGCATCGACGCGCTGGAGTTGCGCCGGAAGAATTTCATCCCGCCCGACGCCTTCCCCTACCGCTCCGCCACCGGCGTCGTCTACGACTCAGGCGACTACGAGCGCGCCCTCGACGTCGCGTTCGACCGGCTGGACTACGCCGCCGCTCGTGACGAGGTCGAGCGTCTCCGCGCGGCCGGTAAGATCGCCGGCATCGGCGTCGCCGTCTTCGTCGAGCCATCCGGCGGCGGATGGGACAGCGCCGAGGTGCGCGTCGCGCCGTCCGGCGCGGTGACCGTCGCCGTCGGCGTCTCGCCGCACGGCCAGGGCGCCGACGTTGGCATCGTCCAGCTCGTCGCCGATGAGCTCGGCGTCCCGATCGAGCAGGTCACCATCCGCCACGGCGACACCGACACCACCCCGCAGGGCATCGGCACCTTCGGCTCGCGCAGCCTCACCCTCGGCGGCGCCGCTGCCATCAGTGCTAGCCGCAAGCTCAAGGACAAGCTCCGCCGCATCGCCGCTGGAATGCTGGAGGTCTCGCCCGACGACGTCGTCTTCCGGGACGGCAGCGCCAGCGTCTCCGGCGCTCCCGATCGCTGCGTCCCGTTCAAGCGCCTCGCCGCTGCCGCCTACAACCCCGGCAGCCTGCCGCCCGGCGCCGAACCGGGCCTTGACGAGAACGCGTTCTACCTCGCCGAGGGCAACCAGTTCCCGTTCGGCGTCCACGTCGCCGTCGTCCGGATCGACCGCGACACCGGCCAGCCGCGCGTCGTCCGCTTCGTCGGTGTCGACGACTGCGGCGCCGTCGTCAACCCGCTGATGGTCGAGTCTCAGGTCATCGGCGGGCTCGCCCAGGGCTTCGGCCAGGCCCTCTGGGAGGAGGTCGTCTTCGACGCCGACGGCCAGATCCTGACCGGCTCGCTGATGGACTACGCCATCCCGCACGCCGACCAGCTGCCCAACTTCGAACTCGATCACACCGTCACGCCCAGCCCGACCACCCCCCACGGGGCCAAGGGCGTCGGCGAGGCCGGCACCACCGGCTCGCCGCCGGCAATCGCCAACGCCGTCCTCGACGCGCTCCGCCCCCTCGGCGTCACCGCGATCGACATGCCTCTGACATCAGAAAAGATCTGGCGCGCCATCCAGGAAGCGTCTTCCTGATAAACGCCCCGTCGATGACCATGGCCCGGACAAACGCTCCGTAGGGACAGAGCTCGCTCTGTCCGGCGCCCGCAGGCGCCCCCTCCCGCGCCGTCCCTTGAAGCGTCCGCGCCGGATCACCGACGTCCTCAACGCAGCGCTCCGTGGCCCTCACGAGTCCGCTATGACTGCCATGTTGTCTATGCTGTTGTGGCAAGTATACACACGCCCTCTCCACCGAAGCATCGTGTGCGTCGCCCGATGACCTGCCCTCGCCATCTCACTAGAGTCATCGTCCACGGCCGGTGGCTTCCACGAACGAGAGGGGCAACATGCGATCGACCTATTCCGTCGTGATCGTCGGGGCTGGTCCGACCGGACTCATGCTGGCGGGAGAGCTGGCCCTGGCGGGAGTGGACGTGGCCATCCTCGAGCAGCGGAGCGGCCAGGACGTCACCGACGCGCGAGCCGGGGGGCTGCACGCACGTACGATCGAGGTCCTCGACCAGCGCGGAATCGCCGACCGGTTCCTCACCGAGGGTCAGGTGGCCCAGATCGC
>DAOKZM010000101.1:7754-8760 GCA_035325665.1 Thermomicrobiales bacterium
CGGGATTCGCCGGGACGGAACTGGATATCAGCGACTTCCCCACGCGACACAACTACGGCCTCGGGCTGTGGCAGAAGCACATCGAGCGCATCCTGGCCGGCTGGGTCCGCGAGCTTGGCGTGCCGGTCGCCTACGGCACCGCGGTGACGGGTTTCACCCAGGACAACGAGGGCGTCACTGTCGAGCTATCCGGCGGCCGGACGGTCCGGGCGGAGTACCTCGTCGGCTGCGATGGAGGACGGAGCCTGGTCAGCAAGGTGGCCGGCATCGAGTTCGTCGGGACGGAGCCGACGACGAGCAACCTGATCGCCGAGGTCGAGCTGGCCGAGGAGCCGGAATGGGGCGTCCGACGCGACGCCCTCGGCATCCACGGCTTCGGGCGCGTCGAGTACGAGATCCGCGACGGCGAAGTCGTCTACAAGGACAGCGGGCCAGTGCGGGTCATGCTGACCGAAGCGTTCGTTGGGTCCAGAGCCGAACCAACGCTGGCCGATCTCCGCGAGGCGCTCGTCGCCGTCTATGGGGCCGATTACGGCGTCCATAGCCCCACCTCGCTCTCGCGATTCACCGACATGACGCGCCAGGCCGCATCCTACCGCGCCGGACGGGTCATGCTGGCCGGCGACGCCGCCCACGTGCATCCGCCCGACGGCGGGCAGGGGCTCAACACCGGCGTCCAGGATGCGGTGAATCTCGGCTGGAAGCTGGCCCAGGCGGTCCAGCGCGTGGCGCCGGACCAGATCCTCGATACCTATCATGCCGAGCGCCATCCGGTGGCCGCCCGCGTGTTGCGCAACGCTCTGGCGCAGAGCGCGCTGCGTCGCCCGGACGACCGCATGACGGCGATGGGCGATGTGATCTCCGAGCTTCTCAGCATGGACGAGCCGCGTAAGCGATTTGCGGCGATGATGTCTGGGCTGGACATTCGTTACGATCTCGGCGAGGGCCATCCGCTGCTCGGGCGTCGCATGCCCGACCTCGACCTGCTCACCACCGACGGCCCGCG
>DAOKZM010000101.1:8770-9305 GCA_035325665.1 Thermomicrobiales bacterium
CCTACACGCTGCTCCACGACGCCCGCCCGGTGCTGCTCAACCTCGGCGAGCCAGGCGGTCTCGACATCACGGCATGGTCAAATCGAGTGGAGCTAATGGACGCGACATACGACGGAGCTTGGGAACTACCGGTCCTCGGCACGGTCGATCCTCCGGCCGCCGTGCTGATTCGTCCCGACGGATACGTGGCGTGGGTGGGAGATGAGGAGATGGTCGGCCTCGCCGGCGCGTTAGCGACGTGGTTCGGGCCGCCTGGTGGCGTGTGGCGGTAGCACAGTCTGCCGATGAGACGCTGTCGTGGTGGTCGCCCGCTATCGGTCGTCGTCGAGCGACTCGACCTCGTCACGCAGCGCCTTCACCTGCTGACCGAGATACAGCAGGTACCCTGCGATCGCCAGCCAGGTGATCGCAAACGCCGCGAACAGGTAGCCGAGGTTATCGTCCATCGTTCCTATGCCTCCGAGCCGCCGGACACGTCGCCGGACCGCGCGAGCGTCGCCCGCGGTTCGGCGGTCTGCGGCGCAAGCAGCGCGTC
>DAOKZM010000102.1:0-8807 GCA_035325665.1 Thermomicrobiales bacterium
ACACATAAGCGCTGACAGACTACTCAGCATGACAGAGGGCGGGACAGCTTGTCGATCCGACAAGGCCGCCGAGGCGGACTACTGCCCTGGATTGTCACGGCATTGGGACGCCGTCCTACCCTCCTGTCGCGACTTCGAGACGCCCATCGGGCTACGATGAGCACAGGAGGGAGGCGCTATCATGCAACAGCGTGAACCATCCGAGCAGGACGGGCAGCGGGATCAGGAGCAGTGGCTCACCTATGGCTTGATCTTCGGTCCGGCCCTCGGAATGCTCGCCAGCATCATCTTCGCCTTCGACCTGGCCCTCGGCCTCGTCTTCGGCGCGGCATTCGGCATGATCGCCGGGCTCATCATGCAGTCGCTCCGGCGCGGCTGATCTCAGATCTCGTCAATAGCCGGGAGGATGGCGGACGCCGATCTCCGGCAACGCCGCCGCCATCGATTGGGCGATGCCCAGTAACCGTGACTCGCTCCAGCGCGCCCCGACGAGCTGGACGCCGATCGGCAACCCCTCAGGGCTGGATCCTGCTGGCAGCGTGACGACCGGGTGGCCGGTCAGGTTGAACGGCCGGCAATAGCCTGCCAGCAGATCGTAGCTCGCTGGCTGCCCATCGAGCGTCACGTCGTCGCCGCGCGCCCGGTGCTCGAACGCGGGGATCATCATTACCGGACAGATCAGCGCGTCCACGGTGGCGAAGTACCGCTCCCAGGCGCCGACGATCTCGTCGCGACGCTGGAGGACGCGAAAGTACTCCTCGGCGCTCGGCGGGCCGCCGGCCGGCGGCTCGACCAGCATCCGCACGATCGCGCGCAGCGCCGCCCGCGTCGCCAGCTGTTCCTCGAAGTCGATCTCCGGCAGCCGCTCCTCGACCCGCGCGCCATGCTGTTCCAGCGCGCTCGCCAGCCGCTCGACCGTCGCGCGGGTCGCCGCGTCGGCCGGCAGCCCGGGGAACGACGGCGCGAACGCGACCCGCAGCCCGTCCAGCGGCGGCGGCGAGACGGCCGGCAGCGGCGCCGGCGGCACGTCCGGCTCGGCAGGGTCCGGGCCGGCGATGACGCGCAGCGCTAGGTCGAGGTCGTCGAGCGACCGCGCCAACGGCCCGATGCAGTTCATCACCCGCGTCGTCCGGACGGCGCCCGGCAGGTCGGGGATGTGGCCAGCGTTCGAGACGCGCAGCTCGGTTGGCTTCAGGCCGAAGACGCCGCAGCAATGCGCCGGGACGCGGATCGAGCCGCCGATGTCGCTGCCGATGTCTAGCGGCGCCAGCCCGGCCGCGACCGCGGCAGCCGCGCCGCCGCTCGAGCCGCCCGGAATCCGGGCGGGGTCCCACGGATTGTTCGTCCGGCCGAAGACCGGGTTGTTCGTCTGCAGATCGGCCAACAATTCGGAGACGTTGGTCTTGCCGAGGACGATCGCGCCGGCCTCCCGCAGCCTGCGAGCGATCGTTCCGTCGCGTTCGGGGACGTAGTCCGCCAGCCGTGGCGAACCGGCCGTCGTGCGCATCCCGGCCGTCTCGTGGCAGTCCTTCAGCAGCACCGGCACGCCCGCGAGTGCCCCGCCGTACTCGCCGGCCGCCAGCGCCAGGTCGCGGGCGCGCGCCTGCTCGACGGCGCCCTCGGCGTCGAGCGTCACGACCGCGTTGAGCGCCGGGTTGTGGCGCTCGATCCGCGCCAGATGCGCCTCGACCACCTCGGCCGCCGAGGTTTCACGATTGCGGATCGCCTCGGCAAGCCGCGTCGCGTCCATCCAGGCCAGGTCCGTCATCGCTCGTCCCATCTCGTTCGCTGTCGGCCGCGTGAGACATGATAGGCGATGCTGGACGTTTGGACAGGTGCGAACCCGCCGATCGGTTCAGGTCGAACGAGTCCGGCCGTGAGCTATCCTCCCAGATGGCGTTGCCGACCAGCAACGGGGCTGGCCGGCGTCCGGCATTCAGGGATCGAGGCCACATGAGCACGATGCAGATCCGGATCGGGACTGAGCGCGAGATGTCCGTCCCGGCCGAGGTCGCCTACCGGGTCCTGGCGGACTATCGCGAGCATCACCCGGCCATCCTGCCGTTCGCCTTTACCAACTACGTTCTGGAGGAGGGAGGGACCGGCGCCGGGACGATCATCCGCTTCGACCTCAAGGCCGGCGGTCGGGTCACCCACCATCGCTCGCGGATCGACGAGCCAGATCCCGGCCGCGTCCTGACCGAGACCGACCTCGGGACCGGCGCCGTCACCCGCTTCGACGTCACCCCGCTCATTTCCGGCTGCGTCGTCCGGATCACCACGATCTTCGACGCCTCTCCCGGGCCGATGGGCTGGATGGAGCGCATGCTCGCCCCGCGCATGCTCCGGCGCGTCTACGACGAGGAGCTGGAGAACCTCGAGCGCCACGCCGCCGCCCTCGCCACCCCGGCCGCGGACCTCGTGCCGGCCTGATCGTTCGTCCATACCAGGGGTTGACGGTATCGTCATCCCGTGATAATCTCTGTGCTTGTGCCACCCTCTGGGGCGGCACATTGCATGTACGAAGACAGGCGACCGGATAGAACCCGGCGCCGATGACGGAAACGCCACCGGCGTATCTCGAAGGGAACAGTCACTTCCGATGAGCACCGCAGCAGTTCTGGTCGCCAGGATCCGCAGCCGCGAGCGCGTGATGTCGAACATCGTCGAGCGCAACCCGGAGTCCTACCGCGAGAACCCGTACTACACGCAGCTCCAGGGCGCGATCGTCGCCTACCGCGACGCGCTGAAGCAGCTCGAGCGCGTCGGCTCCGTCGAGGAGCAGGCCGCCCTGGCCTAGCCCGGCGCGGCACATTCCCAAGCACACATCCATTTCCGGGAGGGGGGGAGAGGTGCGGACCCCCGAGGGCATTGCCCCGGGGGTCCGTGCTATTCCGGTGGTATCGTTGGCTTCCGGCGTCGCGCGGCCGGCGCGCGGATCGTTTGCTCGTCTCCCCGGAGTGTGTCGATGACAGCGAGACCCCTTCTGCCGTTCCTCCAGCGCGTCGAGACGTGCGAGCGCGACGGCTTTCCGCTCGTCGAGATCGGCGGCGACCTCTACTGCTCGGTCGAGTACGCCGACGGGCTGGTCGGCGGCCAGCGCGTCCTCGGCGTCGCCGAAGGCGAGGACGGCCAGATCGAGCTGCTGATGTCGGGTGACTACATCGTCCCGCTGACCTGCCCCTGCTGCGGCGGCGCGGTCCACCTGCGCCAGCGCTCGCTCGGCGAGGTCCGCGCGTTGCTGCTCGGCCGGACGATCGAGGGCTTCCGCCACGGCGAGTGGGTCGGCGCCGGCAGCCCGCCCGAGCGCCATCCGATCTTCGCCCTGCAGTTCAGCGGCTCCGAGGACCGTTCCGACCGGACGATCGAGGTCTCGCTGGAGTCCGTCCGGCGCATCCGCCCGCGGCAGGCAGACGACACGCCACCTCGACCCGAAGCGTAAGGAGACGACAATGCGCGTGCTGGTGACCGGCGCGGCCGGGGTGATCGGGTCGGCGGTCCGCCGCCACCTGGCTGACGACTATGAGCTCTCGGCGCTGACCCACCGGCCGGCGGACTTCCCCAGCCACGTCGCCGACATCAGCGATCTCGACGCCATCCAGCCGGCCTTCGAGGGTATGGACGCCGTCGTCCACCTCGCCGCGTCGATCTCGGTCGAGACGCCCTGGCCCGACATCCTGCGCGACAACATCATCGGCGCCTACAACGTCTTCGAGGCCGCCCGACGGGCCGGCGTCGAGCGCGTCGTCTTCGCCAGCAGCAACCACGCCGTTGGCATGTACGAGCTCGACAACAAGCCGGACCTCTACGCCATCGACCACCCGCTCGTCGTCGATGACCGCGCCGAGATCCGGCCGGATTCCTACTACGGCGTCTCGAAGGCCTACGGTGAGGCGATGGGTCGCTACTACTCCGATCTCCACGGCCTGCGCGTCTTCTGCCTGCGGATCGGCAGCGTCCGCGCCGACGACGACCCACGTTCGGACGAGGCCGGCCAGTCGTCCGGCTGGCTTGGCCTGACCACCGCGCAGACCTACGACCGCCTCCGCGCCACCTGGCTCTCGCAGCGCGACTGCGCCCACCTCATCGAGCGCTGCCTGGCGGCGCCGGACATCCGCTTCGGCATCTACTACGGTATCTCCAACAACCCGCGCCAGTTCTGGGATATCGCCAAAGCCCGCCGCGAGCTGGGCTACGACCCGCAGGACAGCGCCGGGGGAGACTGAGACTGCAGTGCTCGTCCACCTCGACACCGATCTCGGCGGCGACCCGGACGACGTCTGCGCCCTGGCGATGCTGCTCGGCTGGCCCGGCGTCGAGATCACCGGCATCACGACGACCGCCGACCCGGACGGGCGGCGTGCCGGCTACGTCAGGCACTGCCTGAGCCTGGCCGGCCGCGATGACATCTCCGTCGTCGCGGGCGCTGGAGCCTCGCTGACGACGCTCCGCGTTGCCGACCCGATCACCAACGACGAGCGTTTCTGGCCAGCGAACCTCGATCGTGCGCCTTCGCCTCCCGGCGCCGCGCTGGATCTGCTGGCCAGCAGCATCGAGGCCGGAGCGACGATCGTTGGTATCGGTCCCCAGACGAACCTCGCCATGCTGGAGGTCGCTCGACCGGGTAGCCTCGCGCGTACCCCGGTCGTCATCATGGGTGGCTGGGTGCAACCGCCCGCGGCCGGGTTCCCCGCCTGGGGGCCGGAGATGGACTGGAACATCCAGTGGGACACGCGCGCCGCCGAGGTCGTCGCTGCCGCTGCCAGCCTCACACTGGTCACGCTCCCGGCGACGCTTGCGGCGCACCTTTGCGCCGCCGACCTGCCGCGTCTTCGCGCGGCCGGCCCGCTCGGCGATCTACTGGCGCAGCAGAGCGAGGCGCATGGGCGCGACCAAGGGATGGCCGCATTGGGCCGGGCGCACGCCGCGCTACCGGACGATCTGTTGAACTTCCACTACGATCCCGTCGCCTGCGCCGTCGCCCTCGGCTGGTCGGGGGTGACTATCGAGGAGATGAAGCTGCGAGCCGTGCGGGAGGGCGACGTGCTGCGATTCAACCCCGACCTCGACGGAAGGGGCGTCCGCGTGGCGCTGGACGTCGATGGCGAGGCTTTTCGCGAGCGGTGGATGTCGGCGGTAACGGCAGCCGGGACATGAGCGTGAGCTGCCGCTCTCGGCGGTGCTGTGGAAGGCGACCGGCGCCAGAATTGCGGATCAGGGCATGGCTGGACGACGCCGCGTCATCGTCCAAAGTAGCAGCCAGACGGCCGCCAGGACGCCGACAGCGATCGCAACGACGTAGCCCGCCACGGCGACGTAGCCGCCATCGTTGCGTGGGTCGAGGAACGGGTACGGATACCAATCGACGATCGGTCCGCGAATCAGCGTGTAGGCGACGAACGCGACCGGGTAGGCAAGCCACCAGCGTGCCTCTCGCCAGCCGAGGCGGCTGCTCGGCGGCTCGATCAGCCAGTCGGCGACCATGACGAGCGGTAACACCCGATGGAGCACCGTATCGACCCATGGGAGTGTCAGCTGAAGTTCCTCCTGGTAGCCGGCTAGTAACACGCCGTAGACGATACCGGTGAGCGACAGGTAGAGCAGCGCTGCCGCGCGCAGCGCGTCCAGCCGTGGCAAGTCGGGATTGAGGCCGAGGCGGGCGGCGCCATAGAGTAAGACGCCGGCGGCAAGCAGGTTGCTCTGGATCGTGAAGAAGCTGAAGAAGTTGGCCGGCCGGAAGTTGCCTTGATCGTTCAGGTGGTTGAGCTGCACGGCGACGGCAGTAGCCACGAGCGTGGCGGCCCCCACCCGCAGTAGGATCAGTACGTGTCGTCGTGTCATGCTGTATCCTAGCATGGGTATTTGGCCGGTAGCGAGATGCCTCCCCGTCCGTGGTCGGCTTGCGCACTGCGGATCGGTTGGGCTGCCCCGCAGGTCGATCTAGCTCATTCGGTTGGCAGCGGGAGCTTGCCGCATCCGTCTCGCGCACGCCGTTTGATCCGGCGCTTGCCCTGTATGGTCTGGCTGGCTACACTGGAACGGGGCACATCTCCAAGGATCAAGATAGCGCGTCGGCTATGCGAGAGAGCGTCAGTACTCGGTGAAGATCTTCGACACGCACGTGCACTTTCCCTGGGGAGAGGACCGCGATCCGGACGACGCGATCGCGGAGCTACGCGAGCGTGCCGCGGCGGCCGGCGTCGTCCACCTCTGCCTGCTCGGCTCGCGCTTCGGCGACTACAACGAGCGCGTCACTCGCGCGATCGAGCGCGATCCGGAGCTGTTCGTCGGCCTCTACGGCATCGACCTCGACCGTGAAGGGCCGCTGCAGGTCCACGAGGCAGCCGCGCGCGGCTTCCGCGGCTTGAAGATCATCCTGCCGTTCAAGCGCTACGACCACCCGGACTACTTTCCGATCTACGAGGCGGCCGAGGAGCACGGTTTCGTCTGCCTGTTCCACACCGGCGTCGTCGGCGGCGGCGCGGACTACCGCACCCAGGACCCGTTCGACCCGGAGCTGATCGAGCGCGTCCGGCCGTGGGAGCAGCGCTCGCGCGGCAGCGGCGTCTCGTCCGCCCACATGGAGCCGATCACGCTGGACACGATCGCCTTCACCTTCCCGGAGCTGAAGCTGATCGGCGCGCACCTCGGCATCGGCTACTACGACCTGGCCGCCCACGTCGCCCGCTGGCGGCGCAACGTCTTCTTCGACATCTCCGGCGGCGAGATGGTCCGCCGCCACGTCATCGAGCGCCACCTGATCCCGAGCGAGATCTCGCACTTCAAGCTGCTCTACGGGTCGGACAACAACGAGCGCTTCGAGGATGAGATCCGCGACTGGCAGTCGATCTTCGACCTCCTGCGCCTCGGCGACAAGGAGCGCGAGCGCATCTTCTACGGCAACGCTGCGCGCCTGTTCGGCATGATCCCGACTCCCGTCTTCCCCGCCCCCACCCCCGAGCCTGCCGGAGCCGCGACCGGCGACGGCGAGTAGGGGGCAGACCTCGGCTCCAACCCGTCTCCGGTAGGTGCGGCGGCCGCTCGCGCGGATGTTACTACCCGTCCGCCGTCCCGCGCTCTTGCCTGTGCGAAGGAGAATACGAATGAACGCGACCGAACGTGACATCGAAGCCCTGCGCGGCAAGCGCATCGCGCTGATCGGCTGTGGGGTGATGGGCGAGGCGATCGCCGCGACGCTCCTGCGCGGCGAGCTCGTCACCCGCGACCAGCTCGTCGGCGCCGAGCCGTACGAGGAGCGCCGCAACTTGCTGGCCGAGCGCTACGGCATCACCATGCTGGCCGGCAACGCCGAGGCGGCCGAGGGGGCCGACGTCGTCATGTTGACGATCAAGCCGCAGTCACTCGCCAAGGTTGGCGACGACCTGCGCGGCAAGCTGCGCGACGAGCAGGTCGTCGTCTCGATCCTGGCTGGCGCGACGGTCGAGCGGCTGCGCGGGGCGCTCGGCCACCAGCGGCTCGTCCGCGCGATGCCGAACACCCCGGCCCAGATCGGTCAGGGGGTCACCGTCTGGCTACCGACCGTGGCCGTCACCGACGAGCAGTCCGAGGTCGTCGCGGCGCTGCTCGGCGCGATGGGCGAGGCACTGCGGGTCGAGAGCGAGGAGATGGTCGATATGGCGACCGCCCTCTCCGCGACCGGCCCGGCCTACATCTTCCTCGTCATGGAGGCGCTGATCGACGCCGGGGTCCACATGGGCTTCCCGCGCCGGATCGCCGAGGATCTGGTGCTGCAGACGATGCAGGGCTCGGTGCAGTACGCCCGCGAGTCCGGTCTCCACCCGGCCGAGCTGCGCAACATGGTCACCTCGCCGGGCGGCACGACGGCGGCGGCGCTCTACCAGATGGAGAAGGGCAGCCTGCGGACCGTCATCTCCCGCGCCGTCTGGGCCGCCTACCAGCGGGCGGTCGAGCTGGGCCAGCCGGCGGCTGGCCCAGCAATGCCGCAGGGCTAGATGCGGCCTGATCCCGCGCCGTCCGTGCTCGACTTGATGACGATACAGGTCGAGACGCTCTTCCGGCACGATCCCGCCGGCCGGCTCACGACGGTCAACGAGCCGGGCGGCGGGCCGGCCCCGCGACTGTTCCTCGGCCGCACCGCTGCCGGCAACGTCTGGCGGCTGCGCCACGACCTCCCGCTCGCGCTCGCCGCCGAGCTGTCCGGCATCCTCGCCGACGAGTCGCCGCTCGGCGACCCGCGCCAGCCGGCGGTGACATATGAGCGGCTCGTCGCCGCGCTGGAGGCCGTCGCGCCGGTTGAGCGCGTCTGGGACGGACCGGCCTGGTGGATTCCTGAGGGCGTCGATATGCGGTGCGACATAACGCCAATCGTCGTCGACGACCCCGCACTTCTGCGCGACGGCTTCCCCGGGTGGGCGAGGGACCTAGCCGCTGCCAGTCCCTGCGTCGCGGTCGTCGTGGACGGCGCGGCTGTCGCCGTCTGTTGCTCCGCCCGGACCTCGCCGCGGGCGTCCGAAGCGGGCGTCGAGACGCTGGAGCGCTACCGCGGCCGCGGCTACGCGAGCGCCGTCGTTGCCGCCTGGGCCGCCAAGGTACGCCGCGCCGGACGCCTGCCGCTCTACAGCACCTCGTGGCCCAACGTCGCCTCGCAGGCCGTCGCCCGCCGCCTCGGCCTGCGCTTCTACGGCGTCGATCTGCACATCACCTGACCCGTCCACAAAGACAACCGCTGACCCTTGCGTCCTGACGCGAAGCGAGCGCGGCACGGCGACGGCGGCGCGCGACATCCCAATACAGGACCTCGCGCGCCGCGTCATGCTCGGCGTCGA
>DAOKZM010000102.1:8817-9271 GCA_035325665.1 Thermomicrobiales bacterium
TCCGCCGGTCGTCTGGCGGGGAGGGGTCGCGGACCGCCGCGGCGCTGTCCGACCCGACAAGCGGCCACGCCCGATCGTCGCCTCGTCTCCCTCCCTTCACAGCCGGGTATCCTCTGGATGGCGGCGGGGGAGGACAGACGCTGAGACTCCCCAGGTGCTGGGGCAGGCGTTCACGTGCCGTGGCAATCCTGGTAGACATCGAGCCAGGAGTGGCGCCTCCGGATGCGACCAGGCAGTCCTCCCACCGATGTCGCACTAACGGAGGAGGCTCAGGGGAGGCTGACGGCGTCGAGCCGATCGGTCGATCATCGGGAACTCTCCTGGCAGCGGTGAGGTCCCTTCCGCGTCTCGTATAGTACTTCCCGCACCTTGAGAGGAGCCCGCATGCGTATCCTGCTGGTCATCGCGCTGGCCCTGGTCTTTGCCGCCTGCGGTGGGGGCGATAGCCCGACCG
>DAOKZM010000103.1:0-7243 GCA_035325665.1 Thermomicrobiales bacterium
CGACATCACGTGCTATCGCGCCTACGGGAGAGCCGGAGCGGGGCGGTCTACGTCTCCGAAGCCTCGAGTCGTCCGGCGTTGACTTCGTCTCGCCACACCAACCAGTCCCGTACGTGCCCACGGTTGAATTCCGGCCCGACTACCTTGAAGGTGAGATGTCCTGCGCCGGCATCGACGTACCCGTCGCCCAACGCGCGGTCGAACGTGCCGTCATATTCGTCGGAGATCGACACGGATCGCCCGATCGCGCTGGCGTCGCGACCGACCCGTTCGCACCAGGAGTCGAGAACCTGGCTCTTACGCGCAAACGTGTCCGGGTCGCCGAAGCAGTGCCAGATGTCGGCGTGCTGGGCCGCGATGCGCAGGGTCACTCGCTCACCGCCGCCGCCGATCAGGATAGGGATGGGTCGGAGTGGCGGCGGGCTGAGCTTGCCGAGCCGCCCGCGCACGACCGGCAGGTCGCGATCGAGGTTCCGCAGGCGGCCGGCATCGTCGCCGAACTGGAAATCGTATTCGCGGAAGTCCCGTTCGAACCAGCCGGAACCGATGCCGAGGATCAACCGGCCGCCAGAGATGTGGTCGCCCGTCCTCGCCATATCCGCAAGCAGATGCGGGTTGCGGTAGGCGCTACATGACACGAGCGGACCGATCTCGGCGCGATGCGTCACCTCGGCCAGCGACGCGAGCGTCGCCCAGCATTCGAAGTTGCTGCCGTCGGGATCGCCGTAGAGCGGGTAGAAGTGGTCCCAGACGTAAATGACGTCAACGCCCATGTCGTCCAGCCGCATTGCCGCCTCACGAATCGCGGCGTAGCTTGCGTGGGCTTGCTGGATCTGGATCGCAATGCGGATGGGTGCTGGCGTGGTCATCGTTCGCGCCCTCAATCTGGAAGCTCGGCAGGTCGGAAGGTTGGTGGTCGACAGGAGTGCCTGGGCATAGGCGACGACCCTCCGATCATACAGGCGGGTGACGTCCAGCGGAAGTGTCGGACGCCCCGCTGGGCCGGTGTTTTGCGGTCCGCGCTATCCTTACGGATGCCGTCGGTGCTGGCCGGCGCGCTGGGCGATGCGAAATGTAGACGGACAGACGGAATGAACGAAACGATCGGCGTCTTCGTTGCCTGGCCCTACGCGAATGGCGACTCGCACCTCGGGCACGTCGCTGGCGCCTACCTACCGCCGGACATCTTCGCCCGCTACCACCGGCTGCGCGGCAACCGCGTGCTGATGGTCTCAGGCAGCGACTCGCACGGCACGCCGATCACGATCGGCGCCGAGCGGGCCGGCGTCTCGCCGCGCGAGTTCTTCGAGTACTACCACCGGCGGATCGTCGAATCGTGGCGGCAGCTCGGCATCTCCTTCGACCTGTTCACTCACACCGATACCGAGAACCACTTCCGCGTCTCGCAGGACATCTTTCGCGACCTGTACGAGAAAGGTTACATCACGCTGCACGACGTCCAGCAGCTCTACTGCGAGGTGGACCAGCGCTTCCTGCCCGATCGCTACGTCGAGGGCGCCTGCCCCTTCTGCGGCTACACGAACGCGCGCGGCGACCAGTGCGACAACTGCGGACGCACGCTCGACGCGACCGACCTGATCGACCCGCGCTGCAAGCTCTGCGGCAGCACTCCGGTGATCCGCGATACCGAGCACTTCTTCTTTGACCTGCCGGCGTTCGAGAAGCCGCTCCTCGACTACATCAACGGCCAGGAGCACTGGCGGCCGAACGTCCAGAACTTCGTCCGCAACTGGCTGCAGGAGGGCCTGCTCCCCCGGCCGGTCTCCCGCGACATCGAGTGGGGCATCCCGGTCCCGATCGAGGGGTACGAGCACAAGATCATCTACGTCTGGTTCGAGGCGGTGATCGGCTACCTGTCGGCCAGCATCGAATGGGCGGCCAACAACGGCCGGCCGGACGCCTGGCGCGACTGGTGGTTCGACCCGAACGCCCGGCCGTACTACTTCATTGGCAAGGACAACATCCCGTTCCACGCCATCATCTGGCCGGCCGAGCTGCTCGCCTACAACCCGGAGATGGACCTGCCCTACGACATCCCGGCCAACGAGTTCCTCAACCTCGAGGGCCGGCAATTCAGCACCAGCCGCAACTGGGCGGTCTGGCTGCCGGACTACCTCGAACGGTACGCGCCCGACCCGCTGCGCTATTACCTGACCGCGATCGCCCCCGAGACGCGCGACAGCGAGTTCACCTGGGCCGGTTATGTCGAGCGAAACAACAACGAGCTGGTCGCGGCTTGGGGGAACCTCGTCAACCGGGTCGTCTCGTTTGCCCACCGGCACTGGGATGGGGTCGTCCCGACGCCGGGCGAGTTGGACGAGCGCGACCGCGAGTTGCTGGCAAGCATCGAAGCGGGCTTCCAGACAGTCGGTGACCTCTACGCTGGCGTCGAGCTGCGCGAGGCGCTGCGCCAGGCGATGGCGCTAGCCCGCGAGGTCAACCGCTACCTGGACGAGACCGCCCCCTGGTTCGAGGTCAAGACCGACAAGGCCGCCGCCGCGACCAGCGTCTACGTCGCGCTGCGGGCGATCGACTCGTTGAAGCTCCTGCTGGCTCCGGTGTTGCCGTTCAGCAGCGAGCGCGTCCACCAGTTCCTCGGTTACGAGGATCGGCTGTTCGGCGACCTCACGATCACCGAGTATCAGGAGGAGACGCGCGGCCACGAGGCGCTGACCTATCAGCCGCTCCCCGTCGAGGGCACGGCCGACCGCTGGCGGCCGAGCGACCTTCGACCGGGTCAGGCGCTCCAGAAGCCAAGCGTCCTCTTCCAGAAGCTCGACGAGTCCGTCGTCGAGGAGGAGCGCGCGCGCCTGGAGGCCAGCGCGGCTGGGTAGGGTCCGCCACCTGCCGGAATCGACTCGTCGTTTCTCCACGTGCTGGCTCAGGCGTCAGCGGTGTGTGGCAACGGGTTAGCGTTCGCCGGTAACGAGGATGACCGCCGCCTTCGGCCCGCCGGGGCGACGTTCGGACTTCTGCTTTGCCGCCAGCGTATGCCGTTCGACTGCCGCCTGATCGTCGGCTGGAAGCGCTGCGACCGCCTCACGAATCGCTTCGTCCATCTGGAGGAGCGTTTCCCAGACCCGGTCGTCACTGATCGGAAAGCGCGCCGGGATCGCATGCTCACGCTCCGTGACGTTTGTGAAGCCCGCGGCGCGTAGCAGCGTCGCCATGTCACCGGGCGTCGAGTAGCGGAACCGATGCGGCTTGTCGTCTGACACAGGTGTCACCGGCAACCCCAGCGCCCTCCTGGCAGCCATCAGCGGACTCGACAGAGCGTCACGTTCGGGAGGACCCCAGACCATGCCAACGAACGCGGCGCCTGGAACGAGCACGCGTCGAATCTCCGCGAGTGCCTTCGCCGTATCCGGGACCAGCATGAGGCCGAATCGGCAGGTGACGGCGTCGAAGGATCTATCGGCAAACGGAAGCTCCTCGGCGTCCGCCTGCTGGAAAGTGATGTTCGTGACGCCGCGCCGCGAGGCGTAGCTCTCGGCCTGCCGGAGCATCTCCGGTACGAGGTCCGTAGCGATGACGTGCCCACCGGCTGGCGCGATCGCGGCAGCAACCGCGATCGCGGGGTCGCCCGTGCCGCAGGCGATATCCAGCACGCGCATCGGCCGACGTTTCGTGATAGCGGCGACGATCAGGTCTGATGCAGCCGGGAGCAACCCGCCTGGCTGCGCGGCCAGGGCGCCAAGCGCCGCCGCGTTCTGGCTCCAGCGGGTTCGGATCGCCTCTTTCTGCCGATCGTTCCCTGAGCTGTCTGACGGCTGCATCGATGGTCTCCTCAATGATGGTCGTCGACCTGCCGGGCGTCGTATCGGGTCGTGGATCGGTCGGCTGTAGCATAGCGCGATGCCGCCCAGCGCGCCGATGGCGCGGTATCGCCGCCAATGTGATACATTCTCCGGTCCTGCTCAACCGATCAGCGGTCACGTCGTGCCCGCCGCGTGACGGGCCGACGTGCGGAGGAAGCGATGCGCCTGTACCTCGAGGTCGCTCGCCGCGCATTTTCCCGCCATCTGACCTATCGCGCCGCGACGCTGGCCGGGATGTCGACCAACATCTTCTTCGGCCTGATGCGGTCGTATGTCTTCATCGCCGCCTACACCGGCAGGCCCGACGCGCGGGGCTGGAGCCTCGGCGACGCGCTGACGTTCGTCTGGATAGGCCAGGCGCTGCTGATGCCGGTGTTCATGTGGGGCTGGTGGGAGATCGCGCTCACGATCCGTTCGGGCGACGTCGTCTCGGACCTCAGCAAGCCGTTCGACTTCTACACCTACTGGCTCAGCCAGGACGCCGGCCGCGCCGTCCTTCACACCCTCACGCGGGGTGCTCCAACGCTTCTGGCCGGCGTGCTGCTGTTCGATGCCCGGCTGCCGGCCGACCCGCTGCGCTGGCTGGCGTTTCTGCCGAGCCTCGCGCTCGCGATCTGGATCAGCTTCGGACTGCGCTACATCGTCAACATCGTCGCGTTCTGGCTGCTCGACTTCCGCGGGCCGGCCGTCCTGCTGATGTTTGCCAACAGCTTCTTCTCGGGCTTGCTGGTCCCGCTCGTCTTCTGGCCCGACTGGGCACGGACGGTCGCCGTCGCGCTACCGTTCGCCGGGATCATCCAGGCGCCGGTGGATGTCTACCTGGGCAAGGCAATTGGGGGCGAGCTCGCCGCCGTGTTGCTCTTTCAGCTCAGTTGGGGCGGGCCGGTTGCTTACGGCGATGGCGGTGCGCAAGGTCGTCGTGCAGGGAGGATAGAGATGATGCATCTCGCCGACGACGCGATCCTCTACCTGCGGCTGGTGCGGGCGCGGCTCCGGGCGCAGTTGCAGTATCGCGGCTCGTTCGTGACGATGGTGGTCGTCAGCTTCCTCGGCATGGGCACCGAGCTCGTCGCTGTCGTCTTCCTGCTGCATGCCTTCGGCGACATCGCGGGCTGGGATGTAGGCGAGATCGCGCTGCTCTATGGGCTAGCCGGGACGGCGTTCGGCCTCTCCGAGATCGTTGCGGCCGGCTTCGACCTGTTTCCGACGACCATCCGGCGCGGCGAGTTCGATCAGGTGCTGCTGCGGCCGGCCGGAGTCCTCACTCAGGTGATGGCGGCGGACTTCCAGCTGCGCCGCATCAGCCGGATTGCCCAGGCGCTGATCGCATTGGCGCTCGCTGCGCGCTGGACATCGATCGACTGGACGCTGGCGAAGGTGCTCTACCTGCCGCTCGTCATCGTCTGCGGCGCGGTGATGTTCGTGTCGATCTTCATGCTCGGGGCGACACTGTGCTTCTGGACCGTTGAGAGCATCGAGATGATCAACTCCCTGACCAACGGCGGCAACGAGCTGACCAGCTATCCGATGCCGATCTACCACGAGCTGATGCAGCGCGTCTTCACGTTCGTCATTCCACTGGTCTTCGTCTCCTACGTCCCGGCGCTATACCTCCTCGACCGGCCCGAGGCGCGTGACTGGCCCAGCTGGCTGCCGCTCCTGCCTCCGATTGCTGCCGTCCTGTTGGCGGTCGTGGCGCGCGTCACCTGGGGCTTCGGCGTCCGGCATTACCGCAGCACCGGGAGTTGAGGCCAATGCAGCCGCGACCCGCCATCGTCGTCGAGGGCCTGAGCCGCACCTTCGCCGTCCGGCGGCGACGGCCGGGCGTCGGCGGCGCGCTGCGCGGCCTGGTCTCGCGCGACACCCGCGAGGTCCGGGCGGTGGACGATGTCTCGTTCACGGTCGATGCGGGCGAGATCGTCGGCTACGTCGGACCGAACGGCGCTGGCAAGAGCACGACGATCAAGATGCTGACCGGCATCCTCGTGCCGACGGCGGGCGAGGCAATCGTGGCCGGACTCGTCCCCTGGCGGCAGCGCCGAGAGCTAGCGAGCCGGATCGGCGTCGTCTTCGGCCAGCGCACGCAGCTCTGGTGGGACCTGCCGCTGGTCGAGTCGCTCGGACTGCTGCGGCACATCTACCGCGTCCCGTCTGGCCGCTTCGCCGAGAACCTGGCGATGTTCCGCGAGATCCTCGCGCTCGACGCGTTCCTCGACACGCCTGTCCGTCAGCTCAGCCTCGGCCAGCGCATGCGCGGCGACCTCGCCGCCGCGCTGCTGCACGATCCGGCCATCCTCTACCTCGATGAGCCAACGATCGGGCTGGACATCGTCGCCAAGGCGCGCATCCGCGAGTTCCTGCTGGAGGTCAACCGCGAGCGCGGCGTGACGGTGCTGCTGACGACACATGACATGTCCGACATCGCTCGCCTCTGCCGGCGGATGATGATCATCGACCGCGGCCGGCTGCTCTACGACGGCGGCATCGACGCGATCCGCGAGCGCTACGGCGTCGAGCGGACGCTCGTCGTCGACCTGGAGCAGGATGCGTCACCCGAGCCGATCTGCGTGCCGACCGCCGTCGAGGTCCGCGCCGACGGCCCGCGCCGCTGGCTACGCTTTCGCCGGGACGACACGACCGCCGCCGCGCTCATCAGCGCCGTGACCGCGCGATATCCCGTGCGCGACCTGACGATCGAGGAGCCGGAGATCGAAGGGATCGTCCGGCGGATCTACGAGGATGGACTGTAGGGACGGCGCCGCGTGCGTCCGCCTATCCCGCGCACGACACACGGAAAGTACTGGAAGCGCCGACCACGGGGTTGCCGGTCCAGCCCTGCGCCGCTTATCGTGCGTCCCGCCGCAGCCGATTGATGGTAACGACGGTCCCGGCGTCCTCGGGGTCGTGCCACGGGCCGGCGTGGGTACGGGACTGCCCGCGCCAGCCGCGCTCGGAGGCGAGCGCGACGAAATGCCGCGCGACGGCGCGGCCCGGCTCGGCCAGCCAGAGCAGCCCGTCCGGCGCGACGAGCCGCTCCATCAGATTCAGGAGCGGCTCGACATCGCGCGACTCGTAGAGGACGTCAGCGGCGAGAACGACGGGGAATGGAGTCAGGGACAGCAGTTCGTCGCCTGGCGCACGCCAGTTGCAGTGAATGGCGGCCGGCTCGCAACCGGCGTTCCGGAGCGTGTTGAAGCGGCAGAGTGTCAGCGCTGTGGGCGCGTAATCGGCGACCGTCAGGTCTGCGCCGGCCCGTAGCGCGGCCGCGGCGGTGATCCCGATGCCGGAGCCGATCTCGAAGACGCGGCGGCCGGTCAGCATACCCGGCTCGGCGACGATCTCGTCGGCCAGGGCGACGCCGCTGGGCCAGACCTCGGCCCAGTAGGGCAGGTTCTGCTCGGGGT
>DAOKZM010000103.1:7253-9259 GCA_035325665.1 Thermomicrobiales bacterium
GATCCATGTCGTCCGGCTTGAGGATTGCGAATGTCACGCCGCTTGCTGGGAGCCCGACAGCGATCTCGCGGACGAGCATCGCGTCGCGCAGTTGCCCACGCAGGCAATCCAGCCGCTGCTCCTGCTCGACGCTCAACGACGCTCCGAACACCCCGCCACCTCACCCTTCCGACGTCGAGAACCACGCCGAACGGATTGTAGAGGCTCCGGGAAGGTGTCTATCGGGCGATCTCGGCAAGGATGTCGGAGAGCTTCTGTGGCGCGGAAGCCATGGGCCAGTGGCCGGCCTCGATCGTGTAGACGCGCCAGGCGACATCGTCATTACGCTGTACCGCGTCGGGAATCCACGGCCCCTCGGCGGCGCACTGGATGAACGCGTGTGGGATGCGTCGCTACCCCGATTCAGGGACGCTCGCCGCGTCGGTCATCGTCTTGAGCGGGTGCGGCGCGCTCTTCGCGTGGAGCCAGGTCAGGTCAGCCTCGCTCAGGCCGATGACGGACGTCTCGTTGATTTCTCCCAGATTGGCGGGCATCGGCCAGCGCCATGGCTCGCCGGCGTCGCGCGCCGATTGCTCGACCCACGCCCATCCCTCCGCCGACCAGTCGTCGGCCAGCGACCTGCCGTCCACCGGCGGTTCGGTCGCCAGATAGATCACCTGCGCGATCCGCTCAGGGATGCGCGCCGCGACGCAGCCAGCGACCTTGCCGGCGTACGAGTGGCCGAGCAGCGCGACGTCCTGCAGGTCCTCGTACTCGATGACGTTGACGACGTCCTGAACGTGCGTCTCGAGTCCGACATCCGGTCTGGCGAGGTGAACGCGTTCGCCGAGTCCGGTCAGCGTAATCGGATAGACGTCGTGCCCGCCAGCGCGCAGCAGTAGCGTCAACCGCTGCCACGCCCAGCCGCCAAGCCAGGCGCCGGGGATCAGGACGAATGTGGACATCGGCGGAACCTTCCCGTCGCTGTGTGGCGACACCGTCCCCACACACTAGAACGTGCGTTCGATTTCGTCAATCGCGTGGACTTGTGTGTGCACGCGCGTGTGCTATGCTCGTCACACGCGCACGAAGGAGGTACGGATGAGCGTCCGCATCCACGTCATGCTACCCGAGAAGCTCGTCGAAGAGATCGACGCGCTCGTCGGTCCACGCCGCCGCAGCGAGTTCATCGCCGAGACTATGGAAGCCGCGATGGAGCGCGAGCGCTTTCGTGAGGCGCTGACAAAGGCCGCCGGAAGTATCGACGTGAAGGATTACCCCGAATGGGCCACTCCCGAAAAGGTGGACGAATGGGTTCGGCGTTCTCGCGAGCTGGATGAGGAGGCGTTCAGGCAGAAGCTCGGCCACCGCGGCGATGAGCGGCGATGACGCTATACCTGCTCGACTCGAATCTCGTGATTGATGTCCTGAGTGGGAATGCCACGACGCTGATCGTCGTCGAGCGGCTCGACCGGGCGGGCAATGTCTTCTGCGTGTGCGACATCGTTCTTGCCGAAGTGCTCACCGGCGTCCACGAAGGCGACCGGCCAGTGGTACTCGACTTCCTCCGGAGTTGCCACTTCCTTGCTTCCAGCCGCGAGATCGGGGAGCAGGCTGGTTTGTGGAGGTTTGAATACGCCCGCCGCGGGGTCTCCCTGTCAGTGCCCGATCTCGTGATTGCTGCCACCGCGTCCGTATATGACGCCACGCTTCTGACCCGGAACGTCCGACACTTCCCGATGCCTGAGGTCCGAGTCCTCAGTCCGGAGCAGTTCGGTTAGAGCGCCAACAGTCCCTGCCCGAACCCGTGTGTGAACGTCAGCCAGAGCAGCAGTGCCGTGGCCAGCAGCGTGATCGCGAGCGCGAGCCAGTCTGCCGGTCGCATGCGGATGTCGCGCAGGACCGTCCGCTGGCGGCCGGCGCCGAAGCCGCGCGATTCCAGCGTCATCGCGAGCTGCTCGCTGGCGCGGAGGGCGCTCACCAGCGCCGCGACGAGGATTGGCAGCATCTGCCGGGCACGACGCAGC
>DAOKZM010000104.1:0-3734 GCA_035325665.1 Thermomicrobiales bacterium
GCTGATCGGCCCGCCCGGCACGACCCGCGACTACCCGGGGTCGCTTGACGGCACGCCCGTCTTCATCGGCGGCAGTGACATCGACGCGCACATCCCGCTGGCGCGGATGGAGGAGTCGGCGGCGGTGCTAGAGCGGCTCGGCGGCGCGGTGGATCTGCGCGTCTACCCCGGCATGGGCCACACGATCAACCCCGACGAGCTCGCCGCGGCACGCGCCATCGTCGCCGCGGCGGCGGAGCACTGAACCGTCGGACGAACGACACTCGCGTAATCGCTTCCGGCTCTGTGATGCTCCGGTGATGCGCCGAAACGACGACGGGGCGGCAGATGCCGCCCCGTCGTGCGCGTCGCGTATTTCGAGCGAGCCTGCTACAGCTCGTCGTCCTCGTCGGCGCCGCCGCTGAGGACGGCAGCGACCTCGTCCATGACCGTCCGGCCGGAGAGCTCCGGCGAGGTGGCGCGGACGCGGTCCACGATGTCGTTGAGGACGTCGGGGTTGTTGTTGAGGAACTCCTTGGCGTTCTCGCGGCCCTGGCCGAGCCGCTCCTCGCCGAGGTAGAACCACGCCCCGCTCTTGCGGACGATCCCCAGGTCGGTGGCGACGTCGAGCGCGCTGCCGGCCTTCGAGATGCCCTCGTTGTACATGATGTCGAACTCGGCCTGGCGGAACGGCGGGGCGACCTTGTTCTTGACCACCTTGACCCGCACCCGGCTGCCGACCGAATCGGTGCCCGACTTGATCGTCTCGATCCGGCGGATGTCCATCCGGACCGACGAGTAGAACTTCAGCGCCCGGCCGCCGGTCGTCGTCTCCGGGTTGCCGAACATCACGCCGATCTTCATCCGGATCTGGTTGATGAAGACGACAGAGGTGCGCGAGCGGGAGATGGCGCCCGTCAGCTTGCGCAGCGCCTGGCTCATCAGCCGGGCCTGCAGGCCGACGTGCGAGTCGCCCATGTCCCCCTCGATCTCGGCGCGCGGCACCAGCGCGGCGACCGAGTCGACGACGATGATGTCGATCGCGCCGGAGCGCACCAGCGTCTCGGTGATCTCCAGCGCCTGCTCGCCAGTGTCCGGCTGGGAGATCAGCAGGTCGTCCAGCACGACGCCGCACTTCTCGGCGTAGAGCGGGTCGAAGGCGTGCTCGGCATCGATGTAGGCCGCCACGCCGCCGCCCTTCTGGGCCTCGGCGATGATGTGCTGGGCGAGCGTCGTCTTGCCGCTCGACTCTGGTCCGTAGATCTCGGTGATCCGGCCGCGCGGGATGCCGCCGATGCCCAGCGCCAGGTCGAGCGCGATCGAGCCGGTCGGGATGGCCTCGACGTGCATCCGGCTGGTGGAGTCGTTCATCTTCATGATCGAGCCCTTGCCGAACTGCCGCTCGATCGTCGCCAGGGCCAGGTCGATCGCCTTGTCGCGTTCAGTCACGATCGCGTGCCTTTCGTCTCTACATCCGTCTCGCGAAGGCGGTGGGGAAAGTAGAATAGATGTTCTAAATCCTTGCCATATTCTACCCTGTGAGCGCCTTGCGGTCAATCGACGGAGGAATCCGGAATCCGCGTACGGTCGCGTTCTAGGGGCTGGCGCCGTGCTATCCTCGCGCCCTTCGTCCGAAGGCCAGCTCGTCCCCAGCATACACCCCTGGGGGGCTGTCGGTTGACAGGTCGGGGACATGGCTCTCACACTGTGTTTGACGCTGGAGTCGACGGTACCCGCATCCTGGCTATGTCTGGCGCGATGAGCATCACGGACTCGACATCGCCACGTCTCAATCTCCGCCTCCTTGGCGCGCCCCTGCTACGACGCGGGGACGGCTCGTCCGTCCCGCTGGAGTCCGCGCGGGCGGCATCGCTGCTTGCGTACCTTGTGCTACACCGTGACCAGCCACACGCCCGCCGGCAGCTCGCCTTCCTGCTCTGGCCCGATTCGACCGAGGAGCAGGCGCTGACCAACCTCCGGCACCTGATCCACACCCTGCGCCGGACGATTCCCGAGCTCGACGCGCTGATCGAGATCACCCCGCGCACCCTGCGCTGGCGTGCCGAGGCACCGGTGCAGGTGGACGTCGTCGAGATGGAGGCGCGATGGCGCACGATAGCCGCCGATGGATCACTCGTGCATGTCGAAGCGTTGGACGATGCGCTCGACCTGTGGCGGGGCGAGCTGTTGGAGGGGGCATGGGACGACTGGCTGCTGGCCGAACGAGAGCGGCTGCATCACGGCTACCGTGACCTGCTCGCGCGGCTCGTGGCGGCCCTCGAATCGCACGGGGATCTTGAACGAGCCATCGCCGTCACCGACCGGCTCCTGCGCGACGATCCTCTGGACGAGACCACATACCGGCGTCTGATGCGTCTGCACGAGGCCTGCGGCGACCGTGCCAGAGCGGTGCGCGCCTACCACACCTGCGTGGACGTGCTCGAGCGCGAGCTTGGCGTCGAGCCGTCGCCCGAGACCAGGGCGGCCTACGAGGAGCTACTGGCCGCCGAGCCACCCTCGACGATTGCCGCCGGCTCGGCGGCGCGCACGGGCCATTCTCCGTTCGTCGGCCGGTTGGCGGAACGGCGTCGTCTGGCGGAGCTCTGGCGGGCAAGCGCGGGAGGTCAGGCGCACCTCGCCCTGGTGACCGGTGAGCCGGGCGTCGGGAAGACGCGGCTGGTCGATGAGTTGCGCGGCTGGTGTGTCCAGCGTGGTGCGCTGGCGGCCGAAGCCGGCTCCTACGCTGCCGAGGGGGCGCTCGCCTATGGTCCCGTCGTCACCTGGCTGCGGTCGGAGGCGCTCGCTCGTGGCGTCCGGCAGCTCGACGCCGCTCGACTGGCGGCCCTAGCGCTCCTGCTGCCGGAGCTCCTCGTCGAGTTCCCCGGGCTGCCCCGGCTGGAGCCACTGGCCGAGGACGACCAGCGCCAGCGGCTCTTCGATGCGATCGTTGCGGCGATCGTGCCAGCCACCGGCCCGCTATTGCTCGTCGCCGACGACCTACACTGGGCCGACCAGGAGACGCTGCGAGTCCTTCACTACCTGCTCCGCGTCGCGCCACGCGCGCCGGTCCTCATCGCGGCAACTGCCCGGACGGAGGAACTCGAGCATCAGCGATCTTTCGCCGCATTCCTGACCAGCCTCCAAGCGCTCGACTGTCTCACGACGATCGAGCTTGGTCGCCTCAGCCGCGACGAGACGGCCGCGATCGTCGAGCACGCAGTCGGGCATCGGCTGGAGGCGCACGACGCCGCCAGTCTGTACGCCGAGACCGAGGGCAACCCGCTGTTCATCGTCGAAGCGCTCCGTGCCGGCTGGGCTGGCGGCGCCGGAACTTTCGCGCTGAGTCCGCGAGTGCAGGCGGTCATTCGCGCGCGGTTCGATCAGCTCGGCGAGCCGGCGCGGCATCTGCTGGCCGTCGCCGCGACGATCGGCCGCGCCTTCACGACCGACGTGCTCGCTCGGGCCGCCGCGACTGATCCGGAGACCATGGTCCGCGCGCTCGACGAGCTCTGGCGACGGCGGATCGTCCGCGAGCAGGGCGTGGACGCGTACGATTTCACGCATGACAAGCTACGCGAGGTGGCCTACCAATCACTCGGCCCAGTATTGCGTCGCGACGTTCATCTGCGAGTAGCTCGTGCACTGGAGGTGGGCGGCGAGAGCGGCGAGCATCCGAGCGCCCAGATCGCCGCTCACTACGACCAGGCAGGGATGGCGGAACAGGCAGTGGATTGGTATGCCCGCGCGGCCGAGGA